>JAJYMP010000216.1 GCA_021786915.1 Chloroflexota bacterium | reverse complement strand
TCGATGTCGCGCCGAGCGACGAAACCGGCGAGGTGCGAAACCCGCGAGCTCCGGCTCCCGGGATGGCAGCCGAGATCGGCCTCGACCACCTTGGACCGCATGAGCAGAGCCTCGGCCTCGACACCGTTTGCCTGCCATACCTGGCACATCTCCTCCTGCTCGGCCTGACTGAAGCGGGCGAAGCGGAACGACCCAGCGAGCTGCTCGACGGCCGTTGCGTGCCCGAAGCGGCCAACGCGGCGTCCACCGCGGTCGAAGCCGGCGAGCATGGCTGCGGCGTAGGTCACGACCTCGATCGGGCCCGACCGCGGCGTCGGCTCGACCGCAGCGACCGCCGCGCGGAACGCCTTGGCCCGCTCGGCGTTGCGCCGCCGCGTCTCGGCGCCCCGGCGGGCCGCTGCGGAGCGTCGTGAGGCGGTCGTGACGTGACGCTCCGCCGCGTCGACCGTGAGCCGGCCGGCGAGGCGGTCGACGTCGCCCCCGCGGTAGAGCCAGATCGTCCCCCACTTCCACGGCATGGACGCGACGTGGCGGATCGGGCCCGCCTCGACGGCCCGGTGAAAGCGCGCGACCAAGACGCCGAGGCGGGCCGCGGCGTCCGTGGCGTTGAGGCGCCGCTCCACCGACATGCGCTGCCGCCACGCCTCGAGGTCGGCTTCGGCCGCCTCGACCGCCGTGGCGTCGCTGAGGCGGGCCGCGGTTCGCTGCAAGAGCCTGGTCGCGACCGCATCCTCGAGATCCTCGAGGGACAAGCCGCCGAGGCGACGGCGGACCTCCTCGCGCCCGAGCGTCGCGGGCCGCCGCAGCGAAGGCGACGTCACAACAGATCGGCGTTCGGGACCACGGGCTTGGGTTCGCGGGGCATCGTCGGACCCATGGTACCGAGGGGCTCCTGCGCCGCTCCGGACACAGTCGCGGCCGGAAGGTGCCGCGCCAGGTGAGCGCGGGCAGCGGGATCGGCTTCCGTCAGCACGAGCCGACGGCGGTCACTGCGGCCGCGCGTTGACAGGCACGCCGGTCCAAGCCGTGTCCTGGTGAACGTGGGGGCCTACGAGGTTGTTGGAGGAAGACCCATGGCCCCTCTCAAGGACGCGATGCCGACCCGAGGGTCAAGGAAGCCGACCGCCAGCAGCATGTAGTTGATCCCCGCGACGACAAGCTCGCTCGCGTCGTGCTGCGTCAGACCGCCGGCAACCACGGCCCCGAACCCGAGTGATCGCCCGATTGCCGGAGGTGCCTGGTTCGGAGAACTTTGGAACGGCGACGCGTCGATGCGGACATCAAGGCTGTTTGCCCGCGCTCCACCTCTACCATCCTGCTGACTCGCGACGAGATGGACATCACAACGTGACACGTCGGCGTCGGCTGGGAGGATGTCGCCAATCGTGCCGGGAAGCGAGGAGCTGACCAACACCAGAGCATCTCGAAGCACCTGTGCCACCATCCAGACGGAGAGCTGAGGCACTACCGAGACGCCGATGTCCACCTGGAACAGCACCCCGCTCATCCCCTGGGACGGCATTCGGATGTCGGCTAGCACACTTACACCGCGTGAGCCGTCTCCACCGAGCCGATAGCGGGCCAGATCAGTTGACTGCACCTTCGCAACTGGTACCCATCCCACCAGGGGATCGGCCGGAGCAGACTCGGCGGCCGTCCCAACAGACGGGGTACCTGTCGCCGCGGCGTCTGCCGCCTCAAAGCCGTTCCACGCTGATAGCAGCCCGTGAAACTGCGCCTTCCTCAACGCTGCGGTGATCCGCTCACGCTGTTCGGGGCCGACCAGGCCGACAGATCCCGTGGACGCGAGGGTCACGAGCGCGGCAGTCCGCACCACGAGCAACGGGAGTGCGGCCCACCCCTCCGGGATGAAGTCCTCCGGCGCGAACAGGTACCCCCGTGTGATGCTCGGTGCGCTTCGACGCCGGGATCGGTCGCTGAGTCGACCGATTCGTGTGACAAGATCCGGCAGGAACTCCTCGGCGCCGTCGGTGGCGATCTCGCACGCCTGCCGATTGGCGATCAGCCGCCGCGCGGTGTCAGTAAGCTCACCACGATATGTGCACCAGTATGCGGGATAGCGACGAATCTTGATCGACTCGAGCGCCTCGGTCAGTGCAGCGTCCCACTCCGCCGACCAGCCGATGGCTACGAGCCCGTAGTCGTCGAAGATCTCGCGAAGCAGCGCCTGTTGGGCTGTTCCATACTTCCCGAGCTCCAATGAGGTGTTGCGAAGCCCGAGGGCCCGGTAGTCTCCGTGGAGCTTGACTAGGGTCAGCGCGGCATGGACGAGTGGGATGCGCGCCGCAATCGCATCCTCTCCGACGAGGACCTGAGCCGTCACCGCGGCGCCATCGAGGGCGCGCTCGATGAGGCTGTCGAAGTTCGTAGTGAGTACAACGCGCACGATCCCCTCCCGACAGAGCGCGGCAAGGGCGTGGTGCGCTGCGGTCGGCTCGATCGCCTGACCAGTCATCGGGTCGTGCTCGAAATATGAGCGGAGAAGCGCCTGCCGAGCGGCATCAGTGCCAGCCAGCGATTCGAGGAGCCTGTCGTAGCGCGGCTCTGTACCGGTTCGACCCTCCCACCAGGCGCGGGGGTCTGGCTCGAACGTGTCGGGCTTGGCGCCTGCCGAGCGCGCAACCTTGCGGATGAGATCGTCGACGATCCTCTCACCGGTCAGTACACCCGCGGCACTCGACAGGCCACTTCCCACGAGGACCGCGTACACGCCCGGCGCGGCAAACATCGACGTCGCGAGCGCGTCTCGCGGATCAACTCCCGCTGTCGGCGTGAGAACGGGTTGCATCTGACGCAAGCGTAGATGACGGCACCGGGTTCATCGGGACCTGACGACTCTCGAAGGACGGTCGCTCCCCACTTCGGGTCGTCCGAGGACGCCTTGCGCAGGATCGAGGACGGGTGGAGCACGATCGTGTAGCTTGTGACGTGCAACTGACCGATCGCGGCAAGTGTTTCAACCCCTGTCTCCGCGCGAAATGTGCGATCGACATAGTCATAGACCGGCCAGCGACCGAGCCGTGTACGCACATCGGCGATAATCTCGATGAGGACCTTGCCCGGTCC
>JAJYMP010000332.1 GCA_021786915.1 Chloroflexota bacterium | reverse complement strand
CCGGTCACGAGGGGTCGCCGCCGGTCACGAGGGGTCGCCGCCCTCCGCCCCCGCCACCCCCACCGCGATCCGGACCTCCCCGTCGTCGAGGACCTCCACCGACGCGCCCGCCGCGGCCGCGCGCTCGGCCAGGTCACGGCGCACGCTCGCCGGCAGCGACAGCCGGGCGGCAGCCTCGGCGGCGGCAATCGCCGCCTGGTGCGCGTCATGGCGATCCTGGATCATGCGGCGCATCGTGTCCGGGACGTCTCCCTCGGGCATCGGCGGCAGGTCGCCGCCAGGCGGGTAGGCCGGCGTCCGTGACGCGCTCACCACGGCGTGGACCTCCGCCGCACCCCAGTCGAGCGTGAGGGCCACGCGCTCAGGCGCCTGCGCCAGGTAGGCGGCGAGGGTCTCGTCGAGCATCCGGAACAGCGTGCTCTCGAGCTCCATCGAGAGTCGCCGGTCCTGTCCGTGCGACTCGAACTCGACATTCACGTGGGCGCGGCGCCCGCGCTCGCGCGTGGATCGGCGCAGCGTGGGCACCAGGCCAAGGTCGTCGAGCACCATCGGGCGCACGTCGAAGATGAAGTTCTTGGTCGTGTCGAGCGTGTGCTGGACCATCGAGGCGAGGAGGCGGATCTCGCCCCGGGCCGCAGCCGGATCGCGGTCCATCAGCCGCTCGACGATCTGCGTCTGCAGGACGATGTTGGTGAGCGACTGGGCCGGCCCGTCGTGCATCGAGCGGGCGATCTCGCGGCGCAGGTCCTCCTGGGCGGAGAGGACCACCCGCGACAGCGAGGGCGGCATGGGGGCGTCAGCTGCCGCGATGGCCGCCGCGGGATCGGCGGCCACGGCTGCCCCCCCGCCCATCCCGATCGCGATCTCGCCGAACGAGAGCAGGGCGGCCCGATGACGCGCGAGCGACTTGCTCTTGGCCTCCAGCAGCTCCGCCTGCGCCTCCATCATCGTGGCGCGCTTGGTCAGCGTGATCAGCTGGTTGAACGTGTCCACGAGGTCCTTGAGGGCCGGGTCGCCCGTGGCGCTCGCGACCCTCTCCGCCGCTGCCGCCCGGCGCTGCTCGTGGCGGCCCGCCTCGGTCTTGACCTGGTTGGCGAGCATCTCGATCTCGGCCAGCTCGCGGTCGATCGCCTCGACGTTGCCGGCGAGGAGCTCGGCGAGCGTGGGGCCGCCAGCTCGGGCGGCGTCGTCAGTGGTCATGTCGCTGGCCCCGCCCCGGTGGGCAGCGCTCAGTCCTCCGGCATCCGGATCCAGCCCTGGCGCATCGCGTACACCACGGCCTGGGTCCGGTCGTTCACGGACAGCTTGCGCAGGATCGAGCTCATGTGGTTCTTGACCGTCTGCTCGCTGATCGAGAGCGCGTAGGCCACCTGCTTGTTGGTCATGCCCTGGGCGATGTTGTCCAGGATCTCGACCTCGCGGGGGGACAGCGGCGCGAAGATCGGCGCGGCCTCCTGGCCGTAGACCGCCAGCTCGCGGAACTCCTTGAGGACCCTCGACGCCACCGCCGGCTTGCTGAACACCTTGTCGTTGATCAGGTACTCGCCAGCGACCACGCGGCGGATGATCATGACCAGGTCTTCGGGGGCGATGTCCTTGAGGATGAACGCCGCGGCGCCCGCCTTGATGGACTCGAACAGGGCGTCCTCGTCCTCCTCGGTGGCCAGCACCACGATCGCGGCCGAGGGGAGCTCGCGCTTGACCCGCTGGGTGGTCTCGATGCCGCCGGGGGCGGGCAGCGAGAGGTCCATCAGGATCACGTCCGGGTTGGTGGCGAAAGCGGCGTCGAGCGCCGTGCGCCCGTCGTCCGCCTCCGCGACCACCTCGAGGTCGGGCTCGCGCTCGAGGATCTGCCGGATGCCAACGCGGAACAGTGCATGGTCGTCGACGATGAGGATCCTGACCCGCTCGTAGCCGCTCGCGCGTCGCTCCGCGTTCCGTCGGCGCTCCGGCCCCGTGTACTCCGTCATCCGTTCTCCTTTCGCGGCAGTGGGATCGCCAGCCGCACGACCGTGCCCGCCTCAGGCCGAGACTGAACCTCGAACCGCGCGCCGATCAGCTCGGCCCGCTCGCGCATGAACTGGAGCCCGAAGTTGCGCCGTCCGCGAGCCGCCACCGCGCCGGTGTCGAACCCGCGACCGTCGTCCCGGACCTCGAGGACCCAGTCCGTCCCGTCGAGCCGCGTCGCCACCAGGACGTTGGTGGCGCCCGCGTGCTTGCGTATATTCTGCAAGGCTTCCTGTGCAATGCGCAGGGCGACCGTCTGGGCCGCCTCGGACAGGCCGTCCGACGCCGCCGCGAGGTCGGTGAGGATGGCCAGGCCCGAGAGCGCCGTCTGCGTCTCCACGGCGTCCCGGAGCGAGCCGTCGAGGCCCAGCTCCACCAGGACCGGCGGCCGCAGCTGGACGATGAAGCTCCGGACGTCGCCCAGCTCTCGGCGGAGCATGCCGCGCAGGAACCCGAGCTCCACGCGGGCGAGCGCGGGCTTGGACTCGAAGATGCGGTCGATGTACTCCACCTGGAAGATCGCGTTCGACAGGGCCTGCGCCGGGCCGTCGTGGACCTCCTGGGCGAGCCGGCTGCGCTCGGCCTCCTGGGCCTCGACGATCCGCATCTGGAGCTCGGTGCTCACGCTGGGCAGCCCGGGCTCCATCACCAGGGAGTCGTCGCCGCGCTCGAGGAACAGCCAGGTGCTCTCGAGGTTGCGGATGACCAGCTCGAGCCGGCCGAGCTCGGATTCGTGCCTCGCCATCTCGGCCCGCGCGTGGTCCGCCTCGCCGCGCATGAACCGGAGGCGCAGGTCCGCGGCGCCCGCTTCGGCTGCCGAGGCGGCGAGCGCGTCCGTGCCGCCCGTGCCCGTGCCGCCGGGGTCCGTGCCGCCGGGGTCCGTGCCGTCGACGCTGACGGGCACGCCCTCGAACCCGTCGAGGTCGTCCGAGATGACCTGCCAGCGGGCCATCTCCTCGAGGTACGTGCCCCGGTAGCGGTCGCGCACGGAGCGCACCGAATTCGCGGCGTAGGCGAGGGCCTCAGCCGCTTCCGCGTGAAGCTCGTCGAACCGCGAGCCGCCCGGCTCGCTTCGCGGCGCGT
>JAJYMP010000078.1 GCA_021786915.1 Chloroflexota bacterium | reverse complement strand
TGCCCCCAGGTAGGCTTCGATGACCCGCGGGTCGCGGCGGACCTCGTCCGGGGTGCCCTCGGCGATGCGCTCGCCGTGGTCGAGCACCGTCACCCGGTCGCTGATCCCCATCACCACGCGCATGTCGTGCTCGATCAGGAGGATGGTCAGGCCGAGGTCCCGGCGCAGGCGTGCGATGAGGGCTGTCAGATCGGCCGTCTCGCGCGGGTTCATGCCCGCCGTGGGCTCGTCCAGCAGGAGCAGCGACGGCTCGCTCGCGATCGCGCGCGCCAGCTCGAGGCGCCGCTGGTCGCCGTAGGGAAGGTTTCGGGCGACGGTGTCGTCGCGACCCTCCAGCCCGACCAGCGCGAGGAGTTCGGACGCGCGCACCCGCGACCGGGCCTCTTCCGCTCGCTGCCGGGGCGTCGAGAGCAGCGCGTCGAGCGGGGTCGAGCGCAGCCGCGTATGCATGCCGACCAGCACGTTCTCGGACGCGGTCATGTTCTGGAACAGGCGGATGTTCTGGAACGTTCGTCCCAGTCCGGCCCTCACCATGTCGTTCGGGCGCGCGCTGCGGAAGATGCCCATTCGGTCGAGGAGCCTGCGGTACGTGTCGGACCGGATGGAGGCCATCAGCAGCATGGCGATGAGCACGAGGAGCGCCACGATGGCGGCCAGCGAGGCCAGCCGTCCCGACCGCTCGACCGTGTCCAGGCCGGCTGCGATGAGCCCCACGATGACCGACGGAAGGAGCCAGATGACGGGCTCGAGCCACGCGCGAACCGGCCGCGCGATCATCCGCCGTCCGACGAAGTCGACGCGACCCGCCGTCGGCTCGGTGACGCCGGCCAGCACGTTGAAGAACGTCGTCTTGCCGGCACCGTTCGGGCCGATGAGGCTGACGATCGCGCCCTCGGGGATGTCGAAATCGATCTCGCGGACCGCCACGAGGCCGCCGAACTGGCGCGTCACGCGGGTTGCGCGGAGCAGGATCCTCGGCTCGGCCGCGGCCTTTCCCGCCGGCGCGGCCGCGTCTGCCGCAGCCGTCGTCGCGCCCCCTTCCGCCGCGACCCCGCCCGTGACCGCCGCTTCGCCCGTCGCGTTCGTGTTCCCGCGGTCGGCGCTCATGGCTCGATCCCGCCCATCGCACCGGCGGGCGCCGGCTCCCCCTCGGTCTCCTCCGCGACGTGCAGCTCACGGCGGCGCCGCGCGCTCGGGAACAGCCCCTCGGGTCGCAACAGCATCATCGCCACGAGCGCCAGCCCGTACAGGAGGTACTGGTATTGCAGGAAGTCGATGAACGCGAGGGGCGTGCCGGCGAGGGCGGCGTTGAGCTCTTTCAGGATCACAGTCTGGATGATGAACACGATGAACGCGCCGATGCCGACGCCCCAGATGTTGCCCATGCCCCCCAGGACCACCATGGCCAGGACCGTGAACGACACCGTGAACCCGAACTGGTCCGGACTGACGAACGAGAGCTTCGCGGCCACGAACACTCCGCCGAGTCCGGCCGTGGAGGCGCCGAGCGCGAACGCGAGCAGCTTGGTGGACACCGTGTTGACGCCGTTGCTCGCAGCGGCGAGCTCGTCCTCCCGGATCGCCATCCACGCGCGGCCGAGGCGCGAGTCCTGCAGCCGGAAGATCGCGATGATCGCCACGGTGACGATCGCCGCCATCGTCAGGTAGAACGGCCACGGGTTCGTCGACTGGAAGTGGAGGTTCAGCAGGCCGGGCGCGTACACGCCGCTGATCCCGTTCGTCCCCTTCGTGTACTTGTCCGCGTTCAGGAAGACCGTCGGCACGATCTCGCCGAACCCCAGGGTGACGATCGCCAGGTAGTCGCCGCGCAGCCGCAGCGTCGGGGCGCCGAGCAGGAGCCCGAACGTGGCCGCCACCAGGGCTCCCACGAGCAGCATGATCCAGAACGGGAAGTCGTTGCCCGAGAACGGCGACGCGCCGTACGCGTACGTGTAGGCGCCGATCGCGAAGAACGCGGCGTATCCCAGGTCGAGCAGCCCCGCGAGGCCGACCACGATGTTCAGGCCGAGCGCGAGCAGGACGAAGACGCCGGCGTCGGCGAAGCTGTTGACCCAGACCGACTGCGGATTGAAGCTGCTGAACGGGGGCACGAGCGCGGCCAGCGGCAGCACCGCGGTCACGATGGCCATCGTGACGATCGACGAGACCGACCGGTGGGATGCAGAGACCGCCCGGACCCTGTCGAGCAGACTGACGCGCTCGGGCGGTGCGGGAGCCTCGCCCGTCACGCTCGCTCACCCAGCTGCTGGCCGAGCAGGCCCGAGGGCCGGAACACCAGCACCAGCACGAGCACGCCGAAGACGAGCACCTCGAACCAGCGGAAGTAGCCGTACTGCGCCGCCGCGACGTACAGGAAGCCGATGAAGAACCCGCCGAGCGCGGCACCCGTGGTGTTGCCGATGCCGCCGAGCACGGCCGCGGTGAACGCGAAGAGCCCGGCGTAGAAGCCCTGGTTGAACAGCGCGTATCCGAAGTAGAGGGCCCATACGATGCCGCCCGCGCCGGCGAGCGCCGAGCCGATGAAGAACGTGATGGCGATCGTCTGGTCGATGTTGACGCCCATGAGCTGGGCCGCCTCACGGTCCTGTGCCGTCGAGCGCATTGCGCGCCCGAGCCGGGTGCGGCCGACGAACACCTGCAGGGCGATCATGAGTGCGACGGCCACGAGCACGATGAACACGTTCAGGTAGCCGATGGAGGCGCCGGCGACGTTGAACCGCGCGTTCAGGTCGAAGATCTGCGGCGAGGTGACGGGCGACGGCCCGAAGAACGCCTGCATGATGTTCTCGAGGATGAACGAGACGCCGATGGCCGTGATGAGGGGCGCGAGCCGCGGGGCGTTGCGCAGCGGCCGGTAGGCGACGCGCTCGATGACCATGCCGACGAGTCCCATGATGCCCATCGTCAGCAGGAACAGGGCCACGAGCACGACCGCGAGCACGAGCGGGTTGTCGATCGCCCCGTGGAAGCCGGCCACGGTCAGGAGCCACAGGGCGACGAAGGCTCCCATGCCGAAGACGTCGCCGTGGGCGAAGTTGATCAGCTCGATGATCCCGTAGACCATCGTGT
>JAJYMP010000631.1 GCA_021786915.1 Chloroflexota bacterium | reverse complement strand
GCTCGGCCCGGACCATCGACGCGTCGCGGTACGTGTTGTAGCCGCCGTGCAGCCCGATTTCATGCCCCCGGGCGTGCACCCTCGTGAGCAATCGACGGATCCAAGGCTCGTCCAGCGAATATGCCGTCCTCGTGGGGCCGCCGGGGTTGGCAAGGAAATTGAACGAGCTCGCGAGGCCGTTCTCCTCGCTGACGTCCATCAGGAAGTCGAAGAGGTTCCAGGGATCGCGATCATGGTTCTCGCAACCCCGCACGAGGATCGACGCGCGTCTCGTCGCGAGCTGCAGGTCCCTCCGCTTGAGGACGTCGGCCGCCGCTGAGTGCAGGATGCTTCCGGAAGACTGGCGGCACGCGAGCGGCAGGTCTACGTCGTGCGTCAGCGCCACCCGGTAGCCCGTTGACCTTCGCCGGTAACCGGGCCAGATGGCGAGCAGAGCAGCCGACAGCAGGTCGACGTACAGGTCGGCGAGAGGAACGGAGTACGTGCCGGTTTGCACGGCAACGGTCGCCGCGTCGGGGAATCTGGCGTGTGCGTCGGCCGCGCGTCGTGTCGCCTCCTCGTACCTAGTGATCAGGAAGAATGCCGAGCCGAACACGTCGAAGCGCAGATCGACACCGGCGGCGGTCTGGGTGCCGATCGGCTCGTCGCCCCGGCCAGTGCCGAACAGGACCGGAACGGGCCCCGCGGGCACGCTCCCCCACTCGGTCGCGCGCGCGTCGACGAGGGCAAGCGGCAGCCGGGGTAACGACGCCGGCCCGAGCCAGTCCTCGGCGGCCCCACGAAAGAAGACGTCAGGAAGAGTCACCCTGCGCTCGGCTGTGTCGCCCACCATGGTCAGCGTGACGTCGGCCCGGTCGTCGATGCGCAGGCTCCACTCAAGCCCGAGCCAGCCGGATAGCACGACACCGAGGATGTACCGGCGCTCTGGCTCACAGCATGCGGGAGCCGAGACCAGGATTCGATCAGTCACCGCGAGCCCCCGGCGTGCTCAATGGCGTGGGACGCGACCGGGCGCGTGATGGCGAGCCACGAGATCCCGACGTAGATCACAGAGGTCCACGAACTGGCAATCGCCAGGAGGACGACCGCTCCGGTCGAGTCGACCCCGGCCAGTCGGCCGAGGCCAACCGCTCCGGTGACCAAGCCGAGCCCCACGAGTTCGCCAATCAACAGCAGGTTCTGTCGCTCGGCGACGTCGACCGCGCCGCTGACCGAGCCCCAGATGAACAGGAAGTAGAAGGTCGGAGCCAACAAGGCCAGGTAGATGCCCGCCACCTCCCAGTTCTCGCCAAAGACGAACGGAAACAGCGTGGGCCCCACCACCGCGAGCAAGATGGTGGGCACGGCCCCGACGACCGCCATCCTCCTCACCGTGCGTGTGAACAAGGCTGGCAGCGCCGCCCTGTCCTCCTGAACGAGACGGGACGCCTCCCCGAAGAACACCTGCGCGACGGAGGCGCCGATTAGCCTGACCGGCAACGATCCCACCCGTTGGGCCAAGAGGAAATAGCCGCCGACGGCCGGCCCGTACAGGACCAGCAGCAGGATTAGGGGAGCCTGATTGCTGATCGCATCCAAGAGCGACGCTGGGAGCGAGTAGGCGGGGAAACGTCGATATCGGATCGCACTCTGGCGGAGCCTGCTCCAAGTGGTGGTCCGAATGGCGGAGCCGCTCGCATGCCACATCCTGTGCGCGAGCCCCCAGATCCCAGCGGTTCGCCCGATGGCATCCCCGTAGAGAAGGCCCGACGGCGCCGCCCCGAGCAACCCGAACACGACCTGCCCGGCGGCCATCCCGACACCTTGGGCGATACGCGTCTGGGCGATGGGGCCGTACGCTTGGGCGCGAATGGCCCAGGCACTCACAACTTGGTACAGGGAGGCACCGAGTTCCGACAGGACCACCACCCAGAAGAGCGGGATGAGGCCAGGCGCACCGAGCGCATGCGCGATCCAAGGTCCGAAAACCCAGAGGCAGACGGCCATGAGCACGGTGGTCACTAGCCCGAGTAGCGCGCTCAGCAGGATGAGGCTGGCGGCAGTGCCCTCGTCGGGAGGCAGGGGGATCGCTGCCTGGTAACGCAGGGAAGCCCCGACGAGCACTAACGAGAAGATCGTGACAGCGGCGGCATAAATGCCGAAATCCGTCGGGGTGAAAAGCCGCGTCAGAACGGGAGAAACGGCCACCGTGATCGCCTGCGCGGCCAAGGTTCCGCTGGCGACGCGGACCACTGACTGATCAAACGCATTGTCCAGGTGCATGCGCCGCGCCAGGTCCGCGGATGTGCGGCGTCCCCACGCTCCCGGTGTCATCGCCATTCGAAAGCTCGCTCTGCCACGGCCACCCATCACACGCCCGTCCGGCAGGCCGTTCGTAGTCTATGCTTCCGTTTGCGGCGATTCGCTGGACTGTTCGCGCCTCACGGGCAGTCCTCCTGGACGCGCGCAGCTGGGCCGGACGCGGTGCAGAAGGTCTTCAGGGCCTCGGAAGCATGGATGAAGCGCTGACCCCCCTCGAGCTGCCAGGCTGGCTCGAGTACAACGCCTGGCGCACGGGCCTAAAGGCGGAGCGTGTCGCCTTCGCGGCCGGGCAGGGCGGGCCGAGGGCTCGTGCGGTCTTCTACTGCGACCGCCGGGGGCGGATCCGGATGCCCGTCAACAACCCGTACCTGCCTGTCGCATTCCGGTCCGAGCGCAGGAAGCCGAGCAGCCGCGAGGCCGACTGGCTGAGGAGCGCCGCGCCGCTGGTCGCGGAGATGTATCGGCGAGGCGTCTCAAACCGGCTCACCCTCCCGCCCGAGATTGACGACGTTCGGCCATGGCGATGGGGCGGCTTCCTGGTCGGCGTCGGATACACGTACTACATGGATTTCCCGCTTGCCTGGGGCGAGATCGGCCGCGGAACGCGGCAGTACTGCGACCGTGCGGCCCGGCTGGGGATGACGGTCCGCCGTGTCGACGACGTGGAGCCGGTCGTCCGGTTCCTTATGGAGACGGAGAACCGCCAGGACTTCGACCACCACCTTGGCCGGCGCGAGCTGCTGGAACTGTTGCGTCTCGTCGGCCCCGACAACCTGCGGATGTACGTCTGCTTCGACG
>JAJYMP010000658.1 GCA_021786915.1 Chloroflexota bacterium | reverse complement strand
GGGTAAGACCGCAGAGAGACCATCTGCTCGATAGGCGGCATGTGGAAGCCCCGTGAGGGGTGAAGCTGAGCCGTACTAATGGTCGAGGGCTTGACCTCTATTCCTAGCACCTGACCAGGGGTCAGCGTGCATGGGAGATCAGGGTCTCCATAACGTGAAAGTGATCCTTTCGATGGCGCCCGCGTCGGGCACGACGCCGGCTGCTGCCGTCATCTACCAGATGCATGAATCCCGGTGACTCTAGCGGAGAGGCCACACCCGTTCCCATCCCGAACACGGCAGTTAAGCTCTCCAGCGCCGAAGATACTGAGAGGGCAGCCTTTCGGGAAAATAGGTCGTCGCCGGGATTTTGCTTTAAGCCGTGTCCTAGGGCCCGCGGTCCGAGAGTGCGCGCGGGCTGGCGACCGGCGCGACTGCTCGACGCTGTATCCTCGCTGGACATGAGCGCCCTCGCAGCCGGCCCCGCAGCGCCGCTATCAGCCCGGCCGGCGGGGAGCAGCCCTCGGCCGGGGGCGTCGCCCCAGCGCGGCCTCGTGGTCTGCCCGCTGCTGCGCTCCCGCGACGCGTCGTGGTCAAGCGTCTACGCATCGCGGGACCTTCGGTGCTGGGCGGTGAGCCCCCCTGCGCTGCCCACCCCGGCGAAGCAGCGGCAATTGTGCGTGACCGCGCTGCACGCGACCTGCGCCACCTATCAGGCGGCGTCCGAGTCCGATCCTGCGCTTCCTTCGGGCCCGGATGGGGGCGGTTCCCTCCTGTGGCCGGCGGCGCTTCCGGTCCCGGTGGCCCTCGAGACCGCCCGCGGCCGCGCGGGCGTGGTCAGCCAGCCCCGGGCCGGCGGTCAGGCGCTGCTCGTGGCGCTGATGCTCGTCGCTTTTGTCGTGCTGGCCATCGCAAGGACCGGCGGGCCGCTGGCTGGCAACAGCGCCAACGGCACACCGGCACCCAGCGGCTCCGCGGCTGCGTCTGCCCTGGTCGGGGCCTCGGCCACCGAGCTCCCGACGCCGCTTGCGTCCGTCGAGGCGACCGCGTCATCGGCTCCATCGGCCTCGGCCTCGGCGCCCGGCCCGACGCCGTCGCCGTCCGCGTCGCCGCGTACCTACAAGGTCCGCTCCGGCGACACGCTCGCGGTGATCGCCGCCAAGTTCCACACCACCGTCACGGCGATCGTGGCCGCGAACAAGATCACGGACCCGCGCACGATCCACCCGGGCCAGGTGCTCGTCATCCCCTAGCGCCAGACGCGGCACGGCGCCACGCCGACGGCACGGTGATCGGGGCGATCAGCGCTGGCAGGTCCGGCAGTACCCGGTGGGGAACCCGCCCGCGGAGACCTGCGTCAACCTGCCGCCGCACCGCGGGCACGGGCCGGCGCCCTTGCCGTGGACCGAGAGGTGGTCCCGCACCTGCTTCTCGAATGTCGGCGGCACCCGCTCCCGGAGCAGCGCAATCGACGCGGTAAGCGTGTCGCGCATCGCCCCGTAGAGCACGTCGACCTCTTCCGCCGCCAGCGTCGAGCGCTTGCGGAAGGGCGCCAGGCGGGCGGCGAACAGGATCTCGTCGGAGTACGCGTTGCCGATCCCGGCCACGAAGGCCTGGTTTCGGAGCAGGTTCTTGAGCTCGCCCGGATGCTTCCGTATCCGGTCGCGCCAGACCGTCTGGGACAGCGCCGGGTCGAGCGCGTCGGGACCTTGCTCGCCCGGCCCTCGACCAGGCACCGGGCGCTCGACTCCCGCGGGCAGCAGGTACACCTTGCCCATCTGGGTCGGGTCGGGGTAGCGGAGGAAGGGCTCCACGCTATCGGAGGGGATCCAGTCCGCCCCGGCGGTCCAAACCGCGGCGTCGGCGGGCGGCCCGCCATCGCGCGGCCCCAGGCGCAGCCCCACCGCCACGCCCGACGGCGCCTTCTCGCCCCGCCCCGCAAGCTGGAACCGGCCGGTGAGCATCGGGTTGACGATGATCCTGTCGAGGGTGAGCTCGAGGTCGAGGAACTTGCCCGCGCGCGCGACGCGCACGAGTCGCTGCCCGACGAGCGCGGCGAGTTCGGCCGGGGTGCCGCGCACGGACAGGGGCATCGGCGCGCGGGCCTCGAGCACCGGTCGCCCGGCGAGGGCCGCGTGGAGCGCATCGGCGACGACGTCGAGGTCGGGCAGTTCCGGCACGGACGGCGATTGTACCCGCGGAACCGGGGTGCTAGACTCGGCGAGCCCATCGGGCACGCACAGTTGAAGAGCATCGCCCCTAGTCGTCCTACGGAGGAGCGGACCGCCGGCCAAACCGATCCACGATCCATCTCCTGCAGCAAGACGGCCCCGGGTGCGACTCGGCGGCCGTTCGTGATTCCCTAGGGCTAATCCAACCAAGGAGACTGGATCACCTTGACCGAAGAGCAGCAGGGCGGGACCGCGCCGGAGCCGGAGGCGGTCGCCTCCGTCGAGACCCCGGTGCCCGAAGAGACCGTCGCGACCGCGGTCGCCGACGAGCCCGCCATCACCGAGACCACCGTCGAGCCGACGGCCCCCACGGACGACGAGGCCGCAGACGCGCCGCCCGCCGCCGAGGAGGAGGACGAGGCGCCGGTCGTCCTGACCGCTCGTGTGGCCGGCCCGGAGCCGACCACGATGGAGGAGCTGCTCGCGGAGCAGAACGCCGACATCAAGAGCTTCAAGCACGGCGATGTCGTGGAGGGCACGGTTGTCCGGATCGACAAGGACGAGATCCTGGTCGACATCGGCGCCAAGTCCGAGGGCGTGGTCAGCAACCGAGAGCTCTTCGGACGCCATGCCGAGAGCGCGCCGCAGCTCGCCATCGGTGACGTCGTCCTCGTGTACGTGCTCCAGCCGGAGTCGCCCGAGGGCCACGTGGTCCTCTCGCTCCGCCGCGCGGGCCTCGAGCGCAAGTGGCGCGCGATGCAGGAGCAGTTCGAGGCCGGGATCATCATCGACGCCCCGGTCATCGACCACAACAAGGGTGGCCTGATCGTCGACTGCGGCATCCGCGGCTTTGTGCCGATCAGCCAGATCGTGGACTTCCCGCGCCGACCGCAGAACGAGCAGCCGCGCGACGCCGCGCAGGAGATCGCCGAGAAGCTCCAGCCGTACATCGGGCG
>JAJYMP010000046.1 GCA_021786915.1 Chloroflexota bacterium | reverse complement strand
GGGGCGCTGACGCGGGTGTTGCCGCGCGTCGTCGCAGCCCAGCGTCCCCCTCGTCCGTCCCGTCGCCGCGACCGCGCTCCAGAGGCCACCGTGACGGCTCAGGCTGGGACGTTCGGTTCGTGCGCCCGTGCTCGCGGGCGTGCTAGGCTCGCCCTCCCGCCGTCCACCCCGCGGCGGCCCGTCCGTCGTTCGAGGTCCGCGTGATCCGCATCATCCGAGTCCTTGGCGCTGCGCTCGGGGCCTTGATCGGCCTCGTGCTGGTTGCCAGCTCGTCCGAGCTGCGGGACGCGCCATACGGCGGCTTCATCGTGGCCGCCTGGACCATCGCCTGGCTGGTGGTGGGCTTCGGCGTCCTGCCGTACCTGACCGTCGTCCCCGCCACGTGGCTCGTGGCCCACGTGGAGGAGCTGTCCACGGCGGAGTTCGTCGCAGCGGTCCTGGGCCTGTTCGTCGGCCTGCTCCTCGGCCTGCTGCTCAGCCTGCCGCTCGCGCAGCTCTCCGGTCCCCTCGGGACGTGGCTGCCGCTGGGCATCAGCCTGTTCATGGGGCTGGGCATGATGGGGCTGACCGTGGCCAAGCGGTTCGACCTCATCGCGGCGGCCGAGGGCGCGGGCCTGATCCGGCGACCCAAGCCCGAGACGATGCCGAGCGAGGGCGAGCCGCGCATCGTGGTCGACACCAGCGTCCTCATCGACGGGCGCATCGCCGAGATCGTGGAGTCGGGGTTCATCTACGGGACGCTGATCGTGCCGCGCTTCGTGCTCGAGGAGCTCCAGCACATCGCCGACAGCTCCGACACGCTCCGCCGGAATCGCGGCCGCCGGGGGCTCGAGATCCTGTCCCGCATGCAGCGCGAGGCGCGCACGGCCGTGGAGATCGTTGCCGACGAGACGCCGGGCGTGACCGAGGTTGACGCGCGGCTGGTGGAGCTGGCGAAGCGGCGGAGCCGTGTCGTGCTCACCAACGACTTCAACCTGAACCGCGTTGCCGAGCTTCAGGGCGTGCGTGTGATGAACATCAACTCGCTGGCCAACGCGGTGAAGCCTGCGGTTCTGCCCGGCGAGGAGCTCCACGTGCGGGTGATCCAGGAGGGCAAGGAGCCGGGCCAGGGGGTGGGCTTCCTCGACGACGGGACGATGGTGGTGGTGGAGGGCGGCGCCCGGCTGATCGACGTCGACGTGGACGTGAACGTCACCCGCGTCCTGCAGACCGTCGCGGGGCGGATGATCTTCGCCCAGCCGCGCTTCTCCTGACGTGGCGCCCGGATCGGGGCGTCCCATCGCGGATGCCGTCGTGGTGGCGGCCGGCGCCTCGCGCCGGATGGACGGCGTGGACAAGATGCTGGCTCCGGTCGGCGGCCGACCGCTGCTCGCGTGGTCCATCGAGGCGATCGCCGCCTCGCTCGAAGTCGACCGACTGGTGGTGGTCACCGCACCCGACCGGGTCGAGGCCGTCGCCGCAGCGGACTGGCTGCCCCGGCGCGTGACATCGGTGGTCGCCGGCGGCGCGAGCCGCGCCGAGTCGGTCGCCAATGGCGTCCGCGAACTGGCCCGCCTCGACCCGGAGGGCGACACCCGTCCCGTGCTCGTCCATGACGGCGCCCGGCCGCTCGCCTCGCCGGCGCTCGTGTCGGCCGTCGCCAACGCCACGGCCCGTGCCGGGGCCGCCATCCCCGTCCTCCCCGTCGCCGAGACGATCAAGCGGGTGGGGGAGGGCCTGGTCCTGGACACCGTCGATCGGTCGGTCCTCGCCGTCGCCCAGACGCCGCAGGGCGCGCGACGCGATCTGCTGCTCGAGGCGTGGACGCGGTTCCCGCCTGGCGGCCCCCGCCAGTTCACCGATGAGGCCGCGCTGCTCGAGGCCTGTACCATTCCCGTTCATGCGATCCCCGGCGAGCCAGCCAACCTCAAGGTGACCCTGCCCGACGACCTGCGCCGCGTCCAGGCGGCGCTGGCCCCCGCGCCCGTGCGCGTCGGGTTCGGCCACGACAGCCACCCCTTCGGCCCCGCCGACGGCCTCCGTCTGGGCGGCGTCGAGATCCCGGGCGCCCCCCGCCTCCACGGCCACTCCGACGGCGACGTGGCGCTCCACGCGACCGCGGACGCGCTCCTCGGGGCGGCCGGCCTCGGCGACCTCGGTCGACTGTTCCCGGCCGATGTCCGCACGCCCCGCGGGATCGCCAGCGAGACGCTCCTGCGCGAAGTCGTCGCGCGTCTCGCCGGCGCAGGGCTCCGGCCCGCGTCGGTCGACCTCGTCATCATCGGCGCGCGTCCGCGGCTCGGCAGCCGCCTGGACGCCATGCGCGCCGCCATCGCCGGCCTGCTGGGGCTCCCAGAGACCGCCGTCAACGTGAAGGCTTCGACGGGGAACCTGGCTGGCGACGAGGGCGCCGGCCGGTCCATCTCCGCCCGGGCCGTCGCAACCGTCGAGGGAACCGCATGACCGTCCGTCTTGGAGACACGCTGACCGGCGAAGTCCGGCCCCTCGAGCCGCTCGAGCCCGGCCACGTCCGCGTGTACTCCTGCGGCCCCACGGTCTACGGCCCGGCGCATGTCGGGAACTTCCGCGCGTTCACCTTCGACGACCTGCTGGTCCGGTACCTGCGCTTCCGGGGCTTCCGGGTGACGTGGGTCATGAACGTGACCGACGTCGACGACAAGATCATCAAGGCGGCCGCAGCCGAGGATGTGGGGATCGAGGAGATCTCGGCGCGCTACTCGAAGGTGTTCCTCGATGATCTGGCCACGCTCGGCATCCGGCAGCCCGACGTCCTGCCCCGGGCGACCCAGCACATCCCGCAGATGGTCGCGCTGATCCAGACGCTGCTCGAGCGCGGCCACGCCTACCAGACTGACGACGGGTCCGTGTTCTTCCGGATCGCGAGCTGGCCGGACTACGGGCGGCTGGCGCGGCTCGAGCGGGTCGACGCGAATGAGATGCGCGTGGGCGAGCGGGTCGAGGCCGACGAGTACGGCAAGGACGACGTGCGCGACTTCGCGCTCTGGAAGGGGCCGAAGGCGGGCGAGCCGAGCTGGGACACGGCGATCGGGCCCGGCCGGCCCGGGTGGCACATCGAGTGCTCGGCCATGAGCATGCGCTACCTGGGC
>JAJYMP010000644.1 GCA_021786915.1 Chloroflexota bacterium | reverse complement strand
GCCGGAATCCCTCTTCGCCATGCACGAATCATCGCACCGAGCGGCGCCGATGTCAACCATATTCATGGCTACATCCCACACCGCGAAACGGCCATCTCGGGCAGAACCCGATCGGGAAACGGGGCGGATCAGCCCCGATCAGCGCTGGAAGTTCGGCCTAGCCGGCCGCGTCGATTGACCTCTGCGACCCAGGCGGGATCGGCGGCCTCGAAGACCGCGAACGCCGTTTCCTCGGCCGCGATGAAGGTCGTGCCCAGGTAGCCGACGGCCCGGCCCCCCCCGCGCAAGCGCCGCGGATGCCCGACGCAGCTCGACCTCACCGTGCTCGAGGCGCTCGAGCGCGAGGCCCGGCCAGCAGCGCTCGGCGAGATACCGGGCTGCAACGGGGCCGGGTCTGGCTGGTCGGACACGTGCGGCATGGCGACAGGGCGGCTGGCGCCGCCCGCCGACGAACGCGGGGGACTGCGCGATCTGTGGCCGGCGAACCCGCGAAACCCGCGGGACGCGACGACGGCCCCGTTCGAACGACTCCTGCCAGCGAGCTGCGCGTCGCCCGGCCCTGCACCCAAGTCGGCCGCGCCCCGATCGGCTGAGGCCCGTCCCGGCCCGCGGACCCGACCCTCGCTGGCCCAGGCGCGGGGCTAGGATCGCGGCACGGGCGCGGCGAGACCGCCAGCGGGGCGACCGGGGTCGGCTGACGAGGGGCTCACCATGGTCGAGGTGCAGGCGGCGAGGCGCTCGATTCCCGAGCAGGCCCGTGCCGTCATCATCGGCGGCGGAGCGATCGGCACGAGCGTCGCGTACCACCTCGCCAAACTGGGGTGGTCGGACGTCGTGCTGCTCGAGCGCCGCCAGCTCACCGCCGGGACCACGTGGCACGCCGCGGGGCTCATCACGTCGGCCGGGATGGCGAGCGAGACACTGCTCTGGATGTCGCGCTACACCCGCGACCTGTGCGCCTCGCTCGAGGCGGAGACCGGCCAGGCGACAGGCTTCCGGCCGATCGGCCACTGCCACCTCGCCACCAGCCCGCGCCGGCTTGAGTCGCTGCGGCGCGAGGCCGCCTTCGCCCGCATGTTCGGCGTGGACGACCAGGAGCTCTCGCCTGCCGAGTTCGCCAGGCTCTGGCCGGAGGCGGCGGTCGACGACATCCTCGCCGCCTTCTACGTCGCCGACGAGGGTCGCGTCAACCCCGCGGACCTTGCACAGGCCTACGCGAAGGGCGCCCGCATGCGCGGCGCGAGGATCGTGGAGGGCGTGACGGTCCTGGGGATCACCCAGGCGAACGGGCGCGTGACGGGCGTGCTCACGGACCAGGGCCCGGTCAAGACGGACGTCGTCGTCAACGCCGCCGGCATGTGGGGCCGCGAGGTGGGCGCGATGGCGGGCGTCACCGTCCCGCTCCAGGCCGCAGAGCACTACTACCTCATCACCGACACCGTCCCGTGGGCGCACCCAGACCTCCCGATCGTCGAGGAGCCGGACCGCTACGGCTACTACCGCGAGGAGGGCGGCGGGATCCTGGTCGGCCTGTTCGAGCCCGTCGCCAAGGCCTGGTCGCTGGACAGGGTGCCGCCCGACATCGCCTTCGCGAGCCTCGAGCCCGACTGGGAGCGCATCACGCCCTTCCTCGACCACGCGATGGGCCGGTTCCCGAGCCTGCGCGACGCCGGCGTCCGAACCATGTTCTGCGGCCCGGAGAGCTTCACGCCGGACACGTTGCCCCAGCTGGGCGAGGCGCCAGAGCTGCGCGGGTTCTACGTGGCGGCCGGGCTCAACTCGCTGGGCATCCTGATGAGCGGCGGCGTGGGTTCGGCGATGGCGGAGCTGATCGACACGGGCGTGGCGCCGGTGGACCTGTCCGGCATGCACGTCGACCGGACGCAGACCTTCGAGACCAGCCGCCGCTTCCGCCGCGACCGGGCCGTCGAGCAGCTGGGCCGGCTGTTCGGCGACGCCGCGTTCCCGAACTGGCACCCGAGGACGGCGCGCAACGTCCGGCGCTCGGCCGTCCACGACCGGCTCGCGGCCGCGGGCGCGCACTTCGCCCCGTCGTCGGGCTACGAGTACGCGGAGTGGTTCGCCCCGGCGGGGGAGCACCCGGAGATCGAGATCGGGTGGGGGAGGGACGCCTCGTTCCCGATCCAGGCTGCCGAGCACCGGGCGGTCCGGGAGGCGGTGGGCATCCTGGACCTGAGCGGAATGGCCAAGATCCTCGTCCAGGGGCGGGACGCCGAGGCCGTGCTCAACCGCGTGTGCGCCAACGACGTCGCCGTGCCGGTGGGCCGGCTGGTGTACACGCAGTGGCTGAACGATCGGGGCGGCATCGAGGCGGACCTCACCGTCACCCGCCTCGCCGAGGACCGGTTCCTCGTGGTGGCCACCGACACGATCCACCGGCGCCTGGAGTCGTGGATCCGGCGCCACACGCCCCAGACCGCCCACATCGCCACCACCGACGTGTCCGCGGGCTGGACCCTGCTCCAGGTCCAAGGGCCGCGCTCGCGCGAGCTGCTCCAGGGCCTGACCAGCGCCGACCTGTCGAACGAGGCGCTCCCGTACCTGACGGCGCGCGAAATCGACGTCCACTACGCGCGCGCCTGGGCGATGCGCGTGACATACGTCGGCGAGCTCGGGTACGAGCTCCACGTGCCGGTCGACCAGGCGCTGACGGTCTACGACGCGCTGTTCGAGGCCGGCGAGGCGATCGGCCTTCGCAACGTGGGCATGGGGGCGATGGGCAGCCTCCGGCTGGAGAAGGCCTATCGCGACTACGGCGTCGACATCGACAACACGGACACGCCGCTCGATGTCGGGCTCGGGTTCGCGGTGGCCTGGGACAAGCCGGGCGGCTTCATCGGGCGCGAGGCGCTGCTGACGGTGCGCAGGCCGGGGCCGCCGACCCGGCGCCTCGTCCAGGTCCTCGCCCTGGACCCGGGGCCGCTCCTGTACGGCCAAGAGCCGCTCTATCGAAATGGGCGGCTGGTCGGGCACAACCGGATCGGCGCGTACGGGCACACCTTGGGCGGGGCCGTTGGCCTCGCGACCCTGGAGGACGAGGCGGGCCTGCCGGCGGCCGAGGTCGACGGCGACGACTACGAGCTCGACATCG
>JAJYMP010000328.1 GCA_021786915.1 Chloroflexota bacterium | reverse complement strand
CCGATCTCGCCGCCCACGTGCTGCTCATCCACCACGGGCGGGAGATCTGCCATGCGCAGCGTCCAGCGCACGACATCTGCCCGCTCCGCGACCGCTGTCGCATGGTCTCGCCCAAGGCGCCCTGAGCGCATCCGCTGGGCCACCGGACGAGCTGGGGCGAGTCTCTCTTCGGCGCCCCTGGGCGCCGAAGAGCGCACCTGACGCGAGCCACTCGCCTCCACGACGTGGGCGGGCCTCGAACGGTGATGCGCGCCACGCATTGCGCACGGGGAGCGGCCCACTCTCGCTCCGCGTACGCTGTCGGCGATCGCCTCGCCATCGGAGCCACGATGCCCGACCTCTCCGCCGCCCTCGCCGACCTCCTCGCGGCCGATTTCGCGGCCTCGCCGGTGATGGCCTCCCAAGTCGGGAGGGCCGAGTTCGACGAGCGGCTCGACGACGTGTCGGCCGATGCATTCGCAGCCCGCGACGCCTCCGCCGCGGCGCTCCTCGCCCGCCTCGACGCGGTCCCGGAGGACGGCCTCGCCCCCGACCAGGCGATCGACCGCGACCTCGCCCGGTCGGTGCTCCGCGGCAGGCTCATCCTGGCGCCGTTCGAGCAGTGGCGTCGTGATCCCGTGACGTACTCGGGACCCGTCACGAGCGGCCTGTTCATCCTGTTCCTGCACCGGCTTCGGCCCGAGGCGGACCTCGTCGACGCGGCCGTTGCGCGTCTGGAGCAGGTGGGGCGCGTCGTGGACGCCGGCATCGCGAACCTCGACCCCGCACTCGCCCACCCGCTGATCGTGGAGCGAGGGCTGGGGGCGGCGCGCGGGGGTGCCCGGTACGTCCGCGACCTCGTCTGGCGCGATGTGGAGGACCCGGACGCGCAGGAGCGGCTCCGCGCCGCAGCGGAGCAGGCTGCCCCCCACCTCGACCGCTACGTCGCCCACCTCGAGGCCCTCCTCCCGCGGGCCCATGGCAGCTGGCAGCTGGGCGAGGACGCGTACTCCCGCGTGCTCCGCGAGCGCGAGGTCCTCCCCTACGACGCCCGCTCGCTCCGGGACCGCGGCCAGGCCGAGCTGGAGCGCCTCGACGCCGAGATGGCCACCCTGGCCCGCGACGTCACGGGCAACGCGGACTACGTCGAGGTCCTGCGCGAGGACGACGCCAACCACCCGCCCACCGAGCGCGCCATGCTCGAGGCCTACACCGAATGGACCGCGAGGGCGCGCGACTTCCTGGCGCAGACCGGCCTCGTCACGCTCCCCGCGGGCGAGGACTGCGCGGTCGTCCCCTCACCCGTCTTCCAGCGGCCCGTCCTCGGCGTGGCGTCATACATCGGGCCGCCCGCGTTCTCGGACCGCCAGCGCGGCCACTTCTTCGTCCCGTTCGCCCCCGACGGCGCATCCGAGGAGGAGGTCCAGGCCCGCCTCTCGAACAACTCCTACGGCGGCATCCCCACCACCGCGGTCCACGAGGCGTACCCGGGCCACCACTGGCACCTGGTGATGCGCAAGCAGAACCCGTCGGCGGTGCGGCGCGTGTACTCGACGCCGTACTTCAACGAGGGCTGGGCGCTGTATGCCGAGCGCGTCATGCGGGAGCGCGGCTTCTTCGAGGACTCGCTCCACGTCCTCCAGCACCTCAACGCCACCCTGTTCCGCGCCGCGCGGATCGTGGTGGACACCTCGCTCCACCTGGGCGAGATGAGCCACGACGAGGCCGTCGCGTTCATGGTCGAACGGGCTGCCCTCCCCGAGCCCGTCGCGAAGGCGGAGGTCGGCCGCTACTGCTCCTGGCCGACCCAGGCGTCCTCGTACCTCACCGGCTGCGTCGAGATCCTCGCCATCCGCGAGCGGTACCTCGCGGCGCGCGGGTTCGCCGGTGTCAGCCCGGCCGAGGTCCCGGCGGGCGAGATCCGCGGCTTCCACGATGCGCTGGCGTCGTCGGGCTCGCTGCCGCTGGGCCTCGCGGACCGGGCGGTCATGGCCACGCTGCGCTGAGGGCGCGGATCGCGATGGGCAACGACAGCCGCGAGGGACCGCAACCCCGCATCCCGCTGCTCCTCGACGTCGACACCGGCATCGACGACGCCCTCGCGCTCCTGTACGCCGCCGCGAGCCCCGAAGCCGAGCTCGTGGCGGTCACCGCGCTCCACGGCAACGCGCCGGTCGAGGACACCGAGCGGAACACGCGCGCCGTCCTCGAGCTCGCGGGGTGCGAGGTCGAGGTGGCCGCAGGACGTGCCGCGCCCCTGCTGCGCCCGCTCGAGACGACCCCCGAGACGCACGGCCCGCACGGGCTGGGCTACGCCACGCTCCCCGAGCCTGCGGCTCCGCGGTCGGCCCGCTACGGCCCGGACGTCATCGTCGACGCGGCCCGGCGCCGGCCCGGCGAGCTCACGCTGGTCACGCTCGGCCCCCTGACGAACCTCGCCGTGGCCGTGCTCGCCGAACCCCGCCTGCCACGCCTCCTGCACCGCTGGATCGCGATGGCGGGTGCGTTCCGCGTGCCCGGCAACACGACGCCGGTGAGCGAGTGGAACATCCACTGCGACCCGGAGGCGGCGCAGATTGCCCTCGGCGCGTGGCAGGCGGCCGTCGACGCAGACGAGGCGCAGCCGCGGGCGATGATCATGGGCCTCGACGTCACGGAGGGCGCACGGCTGCTGCCCGCCCACCTCGACGCGCTGGCGGCCCGCGGCGGCGGCCCGGTGACCGCGTTCGCCAGCGACGCGCTGCGGTTCTACTTCGAGTTCCACGCCCAATACGACGGCTTCTACGGCGCCTTCGTCCACGACCCGTTCGTCGTCGCCGCGGCCCTGGACCCCAACCTGGTCCGGTCAGAGCCGGCGTCGGTCGACGTGGACGCCGGCCACGGCCCGGGCGACGGCCAGACGATCGCCGACTGGCGGCACACGACGGGGCGCCGCCCGAATGCCGACGTGGCGGTGGCCGCCGATGCCGACGCCTTCCTGGCACGCCTGGTCGAGCGCCTCGGCGGGCTCGCGTCGGTGCGCAGCCGCCAGCGCCGGCAGGGCCCTCGCCAAGCGGCCCGCCTTTCGGGACGTTCGGCCGATCCTGTCGTGCCCCGGCATGACGACGATGGAGCGAGATCGGAGGGATTCGATG
>JAJYMP010000380.1 GCA_021786915.1 Chloroflexota bacterium | reverse complement strand
GCTCCTGAGTCGCCCCAGACTCGAATGGGTCCTGAGTCGCCCAAGACTCGAATCCACGGCCGCTGAGCGCGGTTCCCTCCCGGAACCCCGACCTTCGCGCGTCGCCCTCGCTGAGCGCGCCGCCGCTTGAGTCTGACGCGACTGAGCCTGCGAAAGCCGCCGCTTCTGGCCTGCCAAGTGCCGGCCTGGTGAACGAGACGGACGGCCCCCGTCACGCCGAGGCGCAGCAGGTTCGTCAGTGCACGAGCTCGATGCCCAGCGCCGAGCCCTTTGGCTGCGGTGTCGTGGTTGTTGGGCCCGGGAAGAACACCTGCCGAAGGACGCCCTCGATGTCCTTCCCGCCGTTGCAGGCCGTGAGCTGCATCCCGGCGAAGCCCACGATGTGGTACCAGGCGTTGGCACCCGAACCACCCGCGACGTCCCAGATCGGGACCGTGACCTGCACGTTGTTGTTGATGTAGTAGTCGCAGTTGGCAGAGGCCTTGTTGCCGGGCAGGCTGCCGATTCGATCGGCGGGGGCCGCGCCGTGCGTCACGGCCGTGCAGCACCCGTAGCTGTTGGGCGGAATGGCGGGCGGCTGGCCGATCTCCGACTGCAGGAACGGCTTCGAGTTGTCACAGCCCGCGTTGATCATCCCGAGGCCGAACCCGGTGCACTTCCCGGCTGCCCCGAACTTGAGCCACCCGAAACCGCCGGGGACGTTCAGGCTCCCGGGGGTCAGGTGGACTGGCTGGCAGTTGGTGGAGCTGCCTACCTCGCCCGAGCACAGCGGGAAGGTCTCATAGGTCGACTGCGAGACGCCGGCCGGGAAGACGTCTCCGGGCGGACCGGCCAGGGAGTAGCCGCCCTTGGCGGTGGCAACCGCACTCGCGGTCCAGTTGGAGAACCCGGCGACACCGAGGAAGAACGGGTTCCAGGTCAGGCTCGAACCGACCGTCACGCCGACGGTTCCGACCGGTATGACACCACCGCCGATGGTGCCGACGTAGCCATTCGGACTCCCGCTGCTCGTGACATAGACGGGACCATTGGGAGCGCCGAAGGTGATCGGCGTGCTCCCGTTGGCCTGGATGCTGTTGGCGATCGCGTTCCGGACGTTGGCATCGGTGCCGTTCGTCGTGTCACCGTCGACCCACTCCGCGATGACTCGAGCGCCCGCGAGGGCGGCGAAGTCGGCTGCGTTCTGGGTGCTTCGACGCTGGGCCAGCGCGTAGCCCCCATCGACGACGAGCCCAGCAGCGAGGATGATCACGGTCGAGGCCAAGGCGAAGACGACGAGAATCTGCCCACGCCTGTCGCGAGCCGGAATGGAAGGGCGAGCCATCACGGCCTCCTAGTTGATGACCATCGTTGAGGACGCCGTCGTGGTCAACGTGCCGATGATCTGGCCGATAACTGGTGTGATCGGCGTGAACGTCTGGTCCACTCGAACCCAGACCACGCTCTTGCTGGCGATCCGGTTCGCGGAGGCGCAGTCGGTATTCGTCCAATTCGGGGACGGAGTGCTGCCTGTGGGTTGGCAGCTGAAGAACACGTCCTTCACGGCGCCGAAGGGTGCAACCATCCGGTTGGCGGCATCCGTCATGTCGGCCTGCAGGCTGTTTGACGCTCCCGCGACCGTGGCCGGACACACGTGAGCTCCAGGGCGTGAGCTGGTGATCATCGATGCGGATGCCACGCAGCTGGCATCGTCGATCGTGGTCTTGCCGACCCATCCCGCCTCAGCCGCGCCCACTCGCGCGCCCTCCCGAGCGGCTTGTGACAGGACGCTGTTCAGGTACACGTAGCGGCCGACGTCGATGAGCCCGCACAGGATGAGGAGGAACACGGGCAGGACGAGCGCGAACTCGACCAGGCCCTGGCCTCGCCGCCCGGATCGCGCGTTGAGCCTCATCAGGACAACGGGATGTCGAACGTCTTGGAATCGGTCCCGCCGTCGTTCGTGACCGTCAGCTTCACGTGAACGATCGTCTCCGAGCATGCGTTGGCGTACGTGTGGCTGGCGACCGTGGCGGTGTTGGCGGTCGTGTGATCGCCGAGATCCCACGACCAGACTGGGTGGCATGCAGGGTCGGACATGAACCCGCTCGAGCTGCCGTTGAAGACGAACGCGGTACCGTGCTGTCCGCCGGGGTTGGCTGCCGACCAGTTCGTGATGTTTCCCCTGGCGTCATAGATCGCGGCCGGCGACACGGTGAAGGCGGCGGTCGGTGCGTTGCAGGGGCCGGTTCCCAGGCTGATGGTCTGCGGCACGGACGTGGTTGAGCCGTAGGCGTTCGTGACCGTGAGCGTCACGGTGTACGTGCCGGCCGCCGCGTAGGTGTAGTCCTGGGTGACCCCTTCGCGGTTGGGGTCGTTGGGATCGGGCGGGCTGGCGTTGCTGGTGCCGCCGAAGTCCCACTCGTACGTGACGTTCTGGCACGGGAACGCGAGACTTGCTGCGGCTGATGCGTCGACCGAGATCAGCAGCGGTTGGTTGACCTTGTCCGGGCTCTGCCAGCTGAACGTCGGAACCGGGGGCGCCATGGAGCAGGACGAGGGTGGCGTGCCGCCACCAGCTGCGAAGACGGCGATGGTGGCCGTCGCCGTTGACCCGATCGTCAGGCCGCCAGGCCAGAAGGCGCCGATCAGCGGCGTGAAGAACGTGAACGTCTCGCTGGCACCGACGGTGACCCGGTTGCCGGCGCCCGTCCCGCCGAGGGCGCTCGCGCACGCGACTGGCGCGCACGTCGCCGTGGCCGCGACTGCGCCCTCGCCTCGCTGGAACTGCACGTTGGCTTCGCGAACCGCGACCGTCGTCAGCGTCGCGTTGTCCACAGTCGGGTTCGCCGCGGCATACGCAGCGCCCTCGCGAGCGATGTTGTTGAGTTGGATGTACGTATAGAACAGCCGGCCGAAGTCGACCGCAATCAGCAGCAGGAGCAGGAAGACGGGAAGAATGAGGGCGAACTCGACCATCGACTGGCCGCGCGTCCGGGAGCGGTGGCGCAGCCGGAACCACGCAGGGCGCGCACCGATCGTGCGCGGCCGCTGCGCGGCATCGTCTGGCGCGTGCCCTCTCGGCACGCGAGGTGGGACCCCTGCGGGTCGCCCGGTCGTCATCAACACTCCCCCGG
>JAJYMP010000703.1 GCA_021786915.1 Chloroflexota bacterium | reverse complement strand
TCCGATCTCCACGCCGTGCCGGAGCCGGCCCGATCGTACGCCTCGGCGGTCTCGGCCGGGGTCGGGGATTGGACCTGGAAGTGGGGCTGCAGGCCGGCTACGCTGCAACCGATTGCACGAGCGGTTCCGGGCAGACTTGCGGGCTGGGGGCGATCCGGAGCGCCCGAAGGCAGCGGAGGCCGGGTACCGGGGTCCGGGATCAGGCGGGAGACGGGCCGTCCGGGGAGCCGGGGTCCGGGATCAGGCGGGAGACGGGTGTGCGGGCCGTCCGGCACGACCACTGAGGAGGCGAGGTGCCATGGTGAGGATCGGCGAGCTCCCCGACCGGCTGCTGTCGGAGGAGCAGCGTCTCATGCGCGAGACCTGCCGCCGCTACGTCGACGGGGTCGTACGGCCCTTCATCGCGGCCAACCGCGAACGCGAGTGGCAATTCGATCCGGACGGGCGTCTGCCACCTGAGATCCTCGAGGAAGCGGACCGTACGGGGCTCCGGGCCCTCGGCGTGCCGGAGACCTACGGCGGGGTGGGCGTGGACCCCGCGATCGAGGCCCAGACCTTCGCGATCATCGCCACCGAGATCGCACGGGGCGACTCGGGCCTCGCCGACAAGCTCGTGCAGAACTGGAAGATCTCCGTCCTGCTCCGCCACCTCGCACCCCGGCACCTCCAGGACGAGTGGTTCCCGCGCTACCTCGCCGACCCGCAGTTCCTCATGGCCCACTGCCTCACCGAACCGCGCGGCGCTTCGGACCGCTGGCTCCCCTACAACGTCCCCGAAGCCGCCATGGACACCCGGGCGGTCCACGAGGACGGCTACTGGAAGATCAACGGCCGCAAGCAGTTCATCAGCAACGGGTACGACGCGAGCTTGTTCGTCGTCTACGCCAACACGGATCCGTCCGTGGGCATGCTCGAAGGGACGAGCAGCTTCCTCGTGCCGCGCGACACCGCTGGGCTCCAGGTGACGAGATGCAACGAGACCGTCGGTGGCCGCTACATGAACAACGGCGAGATCGTCTTCGACGACTGCCGGGTCCCCGACGACCAGCTCCTCGCGCACGGCGACGCGCTGCGCCAGGCCGGCGTGTACTTCCGGCCCGGCAAGGTCGTCCAGGCTGCGAAGAACCTCGGCATCGGCATCGCCGCGTTCGACGACACGGCCGCGTTCGTCCAGGAGCGAGTCCAGGGCGGCCGGGTGCTCATCGAGCACCAGGCCGTCGCCGTGAGGCTGGGGACCATGGCCACCAAGCTCGAAGCGGTGGGCGCCCTGCTGCGGCGCGCGGCCATTGCCGTGGACGAGGGCGACCCGGACGCCACGCGCCTGTGCGACATGGTGAAGGTCTTCGCTTCCCAGGAGATCCTCGCGGTGTGCCAGCACGCCGTGGAGCTCCACGGCGGCTACGGGGCGATGCTCGAAGTCGGGATCGAGAAGTACTTCCGGGATGCGGCCATCTACCTCCACATGGACGCGACGGTCGACGTCTCCAACTTCAAGATCGTGAAGGCCCTGTTCCCCGACACCGCCGGGACGTACGCGGGCAGCTGACGGCCGACCAGGTGACGAGGCCTGCCGGGGGCCCGATTCGATTCACATGCGGACCGCCGGAGGGTTGCCGGAGACACACGCTTCGGTGCCGTCAGACCGTACGGCGACCACGACCTCTAGGAGGCGGGCCGTCCTGATGACGGCGAGCGGACCGGGCAAGCTCCACACGGAGGCCTCGTATCACGAAACCACGAAACTGATGGACACCGTCGTGGGCGGCGGGGGCGATCGCCCTCGTCGGGCCCTTCGGTCGCCGGTCGATGAAGACGCGCGATCCGTCCGCCGACACACCAACACGCACCGGAGCGGACCTTCCCTGCTCGCCTGAGGTGACGGTCTGGAAACGTGGAGCAGTGCGCTCGTTACAGTCGGGCAGTA
This sequence comes from Chloroflexota bacterium, assembly GCA_021786915.1. Next base: position 1,195 of record JAJYMP010000703.1, on the reverse strand, counting down.
GCATGCCGGCCGTGGAGTGCCGGGGGGGCAGAGGACGGGACTGGCGGGTGGGGTGGACCGCACGGGCGACCGGCTGGGCACAAGCGGCGACCGGCTGGGCACAAGCGGCGACCGGCTGGGCACAAGCGGCGACCGGCTGGGCACGGGCGGCGAGCGGCTGGGCACGGGCGGCGAGCGGCGGCTCGGCGCGCGGCCGGCCGGGAGGTGCTGCGGTCGCCGTGGGCGCCGGCGTCGTCGCCCTCGTGCTCATGCTCGCTGCCTCGCCGGCGTTCGCGGCACCCCCGGGCGGGCACCACGGCGGTGGCGGCGGCGGTGCTGGCGGTGGCGGCGGGACACCGACGGCGCCGACCGGCAACGACATCTCCTATCCGCAGTGCGGCACGACGTTCCCGGCGTCCGACGCGTTCGGCATCGTGGGACTGACCGGCGGCTTGGCCAACGACCTCAACCCGTGCTTCGGCCCGTCCTCGAAGTACCCGAGCTACACGCAGGCGGAGCTCTACTGGGCGGCGACGGCGCCGAGCGGGGTGACCGCGCAGCCGAGAGCGTCGCTGTACGTCAACACCGCCGACCCCGGCAACATGTACGACGGCACCCCGATCGCCGACTGGCCGACGTCGGGATCGAGCCCGTACGGCACGTGCACCACCACCACGGTGACGGCGAGGCACCGCACCTACACGGTCGGAGCCGACTCGCAGGCGTGCGCGTGGTGGTACGGGTTCGACAAGGCAACCCAGGACGTCTCCTGGCTCGCGAGCGCCGCGGCGGCGATCGACGGTCAGCTCGGCGCGTCGACCGTCTCGGGGAGCCCTTCCGGCTACCCGTGGTGGCTCGACGTCGAGACGGGCAACACCTGGCAGAGCGGCAGCTCGGGCCTCGCCATGAACGTGGCCGACCTCCAGGGAATGGCGGACGCGCTGAGGACCTCGGCCACAGGCACGAAGGTCGGGATCTACTCGACCACAAGCCAGTGGACCCAGATCACCGGCGGCACCACTTCGACCACGGCGGGGCTCGGCGGGCTCCCCGACTGGATCCCGGGGGCGACGACCCTGTCGGGCGCCGAGGCGAACTGCGCGCTGCCGTCGTTCACGGGCGGGACCGTCGAGATCACGCAGTTCTCCGGCAACCCGGACAACGACTACTCCTGCTGAGCCCCGCGCGGTGCACGCCCGATCGCGGCCCATCGCGG
>JAJYMP010000283.1 GCA_021786915.1 Chloroflexota bacterium | reverse complement strand
GGGTCGGCGCCCCGGTGGGCGCCGCCAGGACGGAGGAGGCGGGGGATCCCGGGCTCGCGGCCGTCGCCGCAGGCGTCGGCGGCATGCCGGCGCCGCCACAGGCGGCGGCCAGGAGGGCTGCGGCCAGCACGAGGGGTGCGATCCGGGGCGAACGAGGTGGGCGCATGGGGGTGCTCCTCCGCTGGTGCGCGCCGCGCCACACTGCGGCGCCAGGCGGACCATCGGCGCACGCACCCCGCTGTCAAGGACCCGCGCACCGCGGCGGGGCGAGTGGCGGCGCCGGAACCCGCACCGGCAGGTCCGGACAGCCAGAGGCCCGACCGTCCGGGAGCACGGCGGGGTCGGGCCTCTGCGGGGTAGGCGAACAGCGGGCTGGCGGAGTCGGCGTCTTCGTGGCGGCGCGGACGGGGCGGTGCACGGTGCACCCGGCGGCCCCGCCCAGCGGCGAGCCTCGGGGGAAGGGTCCGACTGTCAAGTACCCGGGCGGATCAACTGCGCCAGGCCCGGTGGATAAATCAGGGCAGGGCTGGGACCCTGGACGATAGGCCTGGACATCGTCCGCCGCTGGCGGTCGATCGGTCCGGCCGGATGAGGTCACACACGCAAGATCGATGGCTGGGTCGTCGAGGCCCGACGCAGAGTCGTGCAGACTTCGGCGTCGACGCTCGCCCTACCCGCGCCGGCTCCGGAGGGCCTCGACGAGAAGCAGCAGCACCAGAAGTGGGACGGCGAGGACAGCGACGATGCCCATGTATAACAGTCCGTTCGCCAGCAGCGCGACGAGCAGGAGAACGACGATCGCGCCGAGGCCGATCAGGGACGGCGAGACACGCCGTGAGCTCGCCCGAGTCCAACTGCCGGATGAGGGACCAGGCGGGGCTGGCTGCGGTTCGCGCCGGGCAGCGAGCGCGAGGAGGGTGAGCACGAGCGGAATCCAGACGTAGGGGGTCACGACAGCGAAGGCGATCGCCATCACGGCCGCGGGCAGCCCGGACGTTCCCGAGAGCAGCGCGAGGAGCAGGACGAGAAGCCCAGTGAGGGCGGCGATGGCGAGTCTGGCGGGAGTCAGCGACCTCGCCCGAGGAATCTGCGGTTCCCGCTCGTCGCGTGCGGCAGCCACGATCTCATCCGGCGATCCCAGCCGCTCGAGCACGTTCCGCACCGCCGCCTCGTCGCCTGCCCCGGTCCCGCCCAGCGCGGCCCTGATGTGCTCCCGGACATCGGCGATCAGCTCCGCTCGGCGATGGGCGGGAAGCAGCCGAGCCGCTGCCGTTAGCTCGGAGATGTAAGCATCCACGAGGGCCTGTGCGGTCACGATTCCGTGCCCCCTTCTCCATCGGCGAGAAGAGCATCAACCGCGTCCCGGAACCCGATCCAGTCCGCCCTGAACGCCGCGAGGGAATGGCGGCCGGCCTCGGTGATCCGGTAGTAGCGTCGTGGCGGACCTCCGGCTGACTCGCGCCACTCTGCGCTGAGCAGCCCGTCGCGCCGCAGACGACTCAACAGCGGGTAGATCGTCCCCTCGCTCGTCACGAGTCCTCCCGCCTCCGAGAGACGCTGGATGAGGTCGAACGCGTAGGCCTCCTGGTCGCGAACGGCCGCCAGCACGCAGTGCTCGACGACCCCACGCCGCAACTCCGTCAGCCCATTCGGACGCCGACCCCGCGAGGCTTCCATGCGAGACATAGTAGCCTTGCGAGACAAGGTACTCACAGGGCCAATCGGCTCTCCGGAGCGCGCGAGGCTCGATGCACGCGATGTGCGATTGCCTGCCAGTTGGCAACACTTCGAGCCGGTCTCTGACCCTGATCAGGCGACTTGCCCAAGACCGAGCCTGGACGGGCCGCCCTTGCCCTGCCGCTGGCGGCAGAACCGGCAGCCGACCGTCAGCCGTGAACGCGCCCACGGCGACATCCGGTAGGGCGGGTGCTTCGGATCGGCGCAGTGCCAGGTCACGGCCTTGTCGTAGGTGATCTTGATGCGGGCCGGGCGGAGCGCGCCGTTCGCGACCGCGTCCCATTCGGGCAGCAGGTCGGGGCGCACGACGGCGAGGGCGTTGAGGCCGTCGGCTCGTTCGGTCGAGCAGCGTTGGCAGCGCGTCAGGCGTTTGGTCCGCTGGGCGATCTCGGCCTCCCACGCGTGCCCGCAGCGGTGACACTTCCAGTGGGCGCGCAGCCCGGACCCGGCGCTGAGCGTGAGCGGATCGACGCTGTTCGCCTCGGCGTCCCAGTCGCGCAGGACACGCGGGAAGTCGGAGAGGGAAAGGCCGACGACATCGATCGATGGAGTCCTGGAGCGCGAGACCGCGATCGGCGGCAGGCCGGCGACCGCCCGCGCCCGGTTCTCCTCGGCGACCAGGGCGAGGACGGACCTCACCTTCGCGTTGGCCATGTAGGCGGTCGTGCCGGCGTGCTGGCGGGTATCGGCGGCCACGATGAGCGCCCCCAGCGAGCTGATCGCGTCCGCCCGGTCCTCGCCCGTGCCCCAGGCGAGGTGCTCGTCGCGCCCGAGCCGTCCCATCTCGCGCTTCACGATGGCGGCGTAGGTCGTCAGGTCTGCCTGCCCGGCCTGCTCGGCGCGCATGAGCGCGAGCAGCTTGCGCAGCCGCTGGGCGTTGCGCAACCGGAAGCGCCGCCTGCGCGGGAAGCGCCCATCGATCCAGTCGAGCAGGTGCTCGGTCGCGCCGTTGCTGCGCGGGGAGCCCGGGTGTGTCGCCCGCAGCCGGACCTGCTCGCGCACGAGGGCGTCGTTGTCGAGCCACCAGGCGGCGAGGTTGGCCGCCTGCTCCTGGTCGGCGAACTCGCCGAGCGCGTGCCAGTCTGTCTCCGACCAGAAGGCGCGCCGGAACAGCTCGGCATGGGCGTCGTGATCCGCGAAGATGCCGTCGCGGTAGGCGGCCTGCCGGAGCGCGCGTCCGAGGTGGAACTCGCAGGCGTAGAAGACCGCGCCGGGCCATCGCTGGCGGACCGCGGCAGCGATGGCCTGCGAGCCGTCGGCCACGACCCACTCGGGACCGGGACCGTCGGGATCGAAGCCGGAGAGGAAGTCCAGCCAGGATTCGGTCGTCTCGTCGCCCGCCACGTCGATCCGTCAGGCCAGCGCCGGCAGGCCCGGATCGTC
>JAJYMP010000542.1 GCA_021786915.1 Chloroflexota bacterium | reverse complement strand
CCGGGATCCACGAGGGCCGGCCAGCCCGCGTCCTCCCTGGCCATGAACTCGCGCGCGTTGCCTGGCGTGTCCTTGTAAACGACGCCCAGCACCTCGAGACCCCGCGACGCGTACTGCATCCGTGCGGCACGGTACATCGGGAACTCCTGCTGACACGGGATGCACCACGATGCCCAGAAGTTGATGATGAGCGGCCGGCCGGCGTAGTCCGCGAGGGAGACGGAGCGACCCGACAGATCGGTCAGCCGGAACGCCGGGGCATGCTGCCCGTCGAGGCCGCCGCCGAGCACGACCGGGCTCGCTCCCGCCCCGCCACCCGCGATCGCGCCGCAGCCCGCGACCAGCAGCGCGACGAAGACGGTCGCGACGAGCGACCCCCCGGCGCCGCGGATCCCGCCGTGGCGAGCCAGCCTGTCGTTGCGCGGGTCGAACCTGGCGGCGCGCGCGTGCGCGAACCCATCGCGCCGGGCGCGCGGAAGATCGAGCGTGTTGTCCCTCGAGTGCGTGACCGTGGACGAGCGCGGTCGGCGAGCGAACTCCCAACATCGTACCCGCGCGCGGCGGTGAGGCACGCCGCGAGGCCCGGAACGCCTCTGAACGGGAGTGGAGGGATCGCGACCGCGACGGGAACGGCGCGTGCGGCGGCAGCAGCCGCAGCGGGTCGGCTACTTCAGGATGTACAGCGTCGAGAACAGCCCGATCCAGACCACGTCGACGAAGTGCCAGTAGAGGCTGATCGCCTGGACGGCGGTGTGATGGCGGGCCGAGAACTGACCGCGGGTCGCGCGGTACAGGACGACGCTCATCGTCACGACGCCGGCCAGCACGTGGAGGCCGTGGAAGCCGGTCATCGTGTCGAACAGCGTGCCGTAGACGCCCGTGCTGATGCCGAACTTGAGCGAGTGGTAGTCGTACAGCTGGCCGAGCAGGAAGAGGACGCCGAGGACCAGCGTGACGCCCATCGCCCGGATCATTCCCGTCCGGTCGCCCTTCTGGATCCTCGTCAGCGCGTACTGCATCGTGAACGAGCTCGAGACCAGGATCACGGTGAGGACTGCCGCCGTGGCGATGTCGATCTCGAAGCCGGGCGGCGGCCACACGCTGTGCTCCGCCCGGATGCTGAAGTAGGCCGCGAACAGGCCGGCGAAGAACATGACCTCGCTGGCGATGAACAGCAGGACGCCCATGAGCGCCGTGTCGATGCCCTGGTGGGGCTGGTCGTGGAGCGGCGCGAGCGTTCCGGTGCGACCTGCCATCGGCTGGTTCCTCTCGTGGCGGTGTCGGGTCGGCTGGCTGTTCGGAGGGTTTCGCGAGTCGGCCCTCGAAGGGCCGGATGGGACGCGGGTGAGCCGTCAGGGAGGGACGGCCGTACCGGACGCGACGGCAGCCGCACCGGTGCCCCGCATCATAGTCCAAATGGCCCGGAAAGAGGGCCGAATGGCCCCTCCTGGGTTCCTGCCGAGGGTGCCGGAGATCAGAGCGCGATCGGCACGAGGACGTCGAGCGCGATCAGCGCGAACAGCAGCGACAGGTACGTGATCGAGAAGCGGTACAGCCTGACCGCGCCCGTTCCCGTTCCGTCGCGCCACAGCTGCCACGAGCGCCGGAGGAACAGCGCGCCGAGCAGCACTGCGCCGGCGGTGTAGACGAGGCCCATCCCGGCCACGACGGCGAAGACGAGCGTGAGCGCGACGAGCACGACGGTGTAGACGACGATCTGGCGGCCCGTCTCCGGGATGCCCTTGACGACCGGAAGCATCGGGACGCCGGCCGCCTCGTAGTCGCCCCGGAGGCGCAGCGCGAGCGCCCAGAAGTGCGGTGGGGTCCAGTAGAAGACGATCAGGAACAGCAGCAGCGCCGGCAGCGCGACGTTGCCCGTCACCGCGGCCCAGCCGATGACGGGTGGCAGGGCTCCGGCCGCGCCACCGATGACGATGTTCTGCGGCGTCGTCCGCTTGAGCATCAGCGTGTAGACGACGACGTAGAACGCGATCGCCAGCAGCGACAGGAACGCGGCCAGCAGGTTCGCCAGCAGCGTGAGCCACGCGAAGGACACGACGCCGAGCGCGAGGCCGAAGATCAGCGCGTTCTCAGGATCGACTTCGTGCGCGGGCAGCGGACGCCGCCGAGTGCGTGTCATGAGCTCGTCGATGTCGCGGTCGATGTAGCAGTTGATCGCGTTCGCCGATCCGGCCGCGAGCGCGCCGCCGATCAGCGTCCCGACGACGAGCGCGGCCCACGAGGCGACGCGGATGCCTGGCACGTCGCGCGTCGCGAGGACCATGGCCGGGACCGTCGTCACGAGCAGCAGCTCGATGATGCGCGGCTTCGTCAGGGCGACGTACGCCATGACCCGCTGGCGGAGGGTGGCCTGGCGCTGCGAGACGTCCGGCTCGACGGGGGCCCATGGCGCGGGCCTGGCGAAGGGCGCGGTGACCAACGAGGCGCCGGCGGATGCGGCACCGGCGGAAGCGGGCCCCAGGAGGGGGGATCCCGGAGCGAACGGGGCGCGCGCGAGCAGCTCCGCGCCGACCGTCGAGGCCGTGAGCGCGGACAGCCCGGGGGAACCCAGGCCCGCCCGCTCTTCCCGGCCCCCACCGCCTCCGGGTCCCGCCGCGCCCGAACCGCTCACCGGTTCGCCGCGCGGCGACGGCTCCTCGCGGCCTTCGAGCCGCGTCAGGTAGTAGCTCTGGATGGTGGCCGCGAGCGTCAGCGCCCAGATCGCCGCCGCGAGCGCGACGTGGAGCGCGACGGCCCAGTCCGACATGTTCGTGAAGATCTGCGCGGCGCCGACGAAGATCTGGATGACGAACAGGGCGACCGCCGTGTGCAGCAGCGCGACCACGGGCCCGCGTCGCGAGCGTGGCAGCCGCATCGCGGCCCACGCGGCGACGAGCAGGACGATGCCGGCGACGACGGCCACGGCGCGATGCAGGAACTGCGCGATCTCCTGCACGGGCTGCTGCTGGAACGACGGGATCAGTGCCCCGTTGAACAGCGGCCAGGTCGGGAACACCATGTCCGCCTCGGTCGCCGTCACGTGGGAGCCGAACAGCAGCAGCGCGTAGATGCTGGCCGCGGCGAACGCCGCGAGCAGCGTGAAGCGCTGGCTGGCGCCGCGGAGAT
>JAJYMP010000623.1 GCA_021786915.1 Chloroflexota bacterium | reverse complement strand
GTGTCGCGACCCGTATCGTCCAAGTCCGCGAGGACCTGCCGGAATGATGTGGACAACTCTGGGCTCAGGCTCTCGAGGCGACGGATCACGTCCGCCTCTCGAGCCGCGGGCGTGAGCCGGCGGCTCGGTGCTATTACCCGCCGGCGAGGTTCTTCGTCGAGCGAGTCCTGAAAGGCATGCAACCGCGCAACGAGGGCCCCGAGGTCAACTGCCGGCGTTCTCGCCATCTGACCCGCCGAGCACGTACTTGCGCATATTCCGGAAGATCTCTTCGATGGTGGCAGCCGTGGCGTCGGCGGCGATGTGAATCTCGATGTTGATGTTGATGCCGGAGCTGACGTTGACCCCTGGACTGCTCCTGAGTCCAGCGGGAGCGGCAGCCGGCGGCGCCTCGTTGGGCGGCTGGCCCACCGACACATCCTGGCGAGGGTGGGCGACGGGCGGCGCCGTGCGGGATAGTGCGGGCGCACCGCCCCGCCCGGCGTCCTTCCGGCCTTTGGACCGGGAGCCATCGCCGCCCGATGCGACCGGTAAGTCGTGATCCAGGACTTCTGGCGTGCCGCCCACAGCTCCGGCCGTTCTGGCGCTCTCGAGGAAGGTGCTCGCTGCGACACCGGCTCCCGCCGGGGAGACCCCGGCCAGGCGGAACGCCTCTGTCAGGTTCTCCTCGTTGACCGTGCGACCGCCGAGCCTACCAACGACCTCGGCGAACACGGCCGGCTCAACAAGAGCGAGCCTCAGCGCCTCAGCCCGGGCATCCACATCTTTGCCGATGGCAGCTGCCCCCCGGTCAGTCAGGGTGAAAACGGCAGGATTGCCGTTATGCCAGTCCGCGAGGCCAAACGAGCGAGCGGCCGCCGTCACGCTCCTGAACCTAGAGCTGCTCTCCTTCGAGCTGATCCTCGGAGCGATATGACCAACCGAGGCGCGGCCGCCGGCTGCGTCGAGCACGTTGAGCATGTCGAGTACCTTCGCCAGCGGGGCGCCCGGGTAGCGAACGCCGGCCACTCTCGAGGCCTTCGCAGGTTCCTGATCTGGTTCCACGCCCTACTCCCCGAGCGGATTGGCTGCTTACTAGTCTGAAGTTCGATGGGCCGGCCGTGATTGGCTGAGCGTGGGGGTCATCTGTGCTGAGCGTGAGAGAGGGCCGGTTCGCCTGCTGAAACGTAGGCACTAACGGTATTGACAGATCGGCTCGGGTGTGGGATCGTCCGTGCGTGAGCACCCGAGGCGGAGCGGTCCATGTCGCGACCACCCGCAGGCACTACAAGGGCAAGGTCTACGAGACCCACCTGCTGCGCCGCAGCTACCGCGAGGGCGGCAAGGTGCGGACCGAGACGGTGGGCAACATCAGCCACCTGCCGCCCGAGCTGATCGATCTGGTCCGCCGCGGTCTCAGGGGCGAGCGGTTCCTGGCGGCCGACGGGCTGGAGCTGCGGCGCAGCACCCCGCACGGCGCGGTCGTCGCGGTCCTGGGCACGCTCCGCCGGCTCGGGCTCGAGGCGTTCCTCGACCCGCAGCGCTCGCGGGAGCGCGACCTGGTGGTCGGGATGATCGCCGCGCGCCTCCTCGCGCCAGGCTCCAAGCTCGCGACCACCCGCCGCTGGACGCAGAGCACGCTCGCCGCCTCGCTCGGGATTGCCGACGCCTCCATCGACGAGTGCTATGGAGCGCTGGACTGGCTCCTGGAGCGCCAGGAGCGGGTCGAGCGGCGCCTGGCGGCGCGCCACCTCGAGCCGGGTGGTCTCGTCCTCTACGATCTCTCCTCCTCCTACGTCGAGGGCCGCCACTGCCCGCTGGCCCGTCTTGGCTACAGCCGCGACGGCAAGCGCGGCACGCTCCAGATCGAGTACGGGCTCATCACCGATCCTGAGGGCCGACCGATCGCGGTCGAGGTCGTGGCGGGCAACACCGGCGATCCCGCGACCGTGCCCGCCGCGGTCGAGAAGCTGCGGATCCGCTTCGGCCTCGAGCGCGTCGTCCTCGTGGGCGACCGGGGGATGCTCACGTCGGCCCAGATCGAGACGCTCAGGGTACGGGGGCTCGACTGGATCAGCGCGTTGCGGGGGCCCGCGGTCCGCGGCCTCGTCGAGGCGGGGGATCTCCAGCTCGGCCTGTTCGACGAGCGCAACCTCGCCGAGATCACGAGCCCTGACTTCCCGGGCGAGCGCCTGGTGGTCTGCCGCAACCCGGCCCTCGCCGCCGAACGGGCGCGCAAGCGCCTCGACCTGCTGGCGGCGACCGAGGCGCTGCTCGCGCCGCTCGTCGCGCGGGTCGAGGCGGGTACCCTGCGCGGAGCCGATCGGATCGGTCTCGCGGTCGGGCGGGTGATCGACCGCCACAAGGTGGCCAAGCACTTCGAGCTGCGCATCGCCGACGATCATCTCGAGGTCGCCCGCAAGGAGGAGGCGATCGCCGAAGAGGCCGCCCTCGATGGGCTCTACGTGCTGCGCACCTCGCTCGCACCCGAGCGGCTCGATGCCCCCGGTGTGGTCCGCGCGTACAAGCTCCTGACCAGAGTCGAGAGGGCCTTCCGCAGCTTCAAGGCGGTCGATCTCGCCGTCCGCCCGATCCACCACTGGTCCGAGGGTCGGGTGCGGGCCCACATCCTGCTGTGCATGCTCGCCTACTACGTCCAATGGCACCTCGAGCGGGCCTGGGCGCCGCTGCTCTTCCGCGACGAGGAGCGCCCCGAGCCACTCGACCCGGTGGCCCCCGCACGGCGCTCGGCGGCGGCCCTCCGCAAGGCCCGCACCCAGGAGCTGCCCGACGGGACGGCGGTCCACAGCTTCCGGACGCTCCTGGCCGATCTCGCCACGCTCACCCGCGACCGGCTCGCGCCGGCCGGCGCACCCGACGAGGCGGCCTTCGAGATCGTCGCGACGCCGACGCCGCTCCAGGCACGCGCCCTCGCGCTGCTCGGGCTCACGCCCGCGAGCGCGTAGGCAGAACCCCGCTCCCTCGGTCACGCTCAGCCAATCACGGCCGGCCCATCGAACTTCAGGCTAGAGTGCAGCGGCTATTCCTCGCGGACGTGAGCATCGTGAAGTTCGTGAGGCTGCCGTAGATCGACTGACGGACTCCGGCATCTCAGGGCAGGTCGTGTGCTCCCGGACGAGGCCGAACCCC
>JAJYMP010000593.1 GCA_021786915.1 Chloroflexota bacterium | reverse complement strand
CTCGATCTCCGTCAGCCAGTCCATCGCCCGATAGCACTGGTCGTCGGAGAGCGACTCGAGCCCAGGCATGGCGACCCGCTCGCTCACCCAGGCGGCACACGACAGCTTGGAGGAAGGAGCCAGCGCCCGGTTCGCGACCATCGCGAACAGGGCCCGTTCGGCCGCAGGATCCAGACGCCGGCCGCGCAGCAGGCGGGCCAGGATCTCGCCGATCCCGAGCCTCGACCACAGCCCCTCGAGGAGCCAGGCGCCGCCCAGGGGCCGGGACTCACAGAACTGCAGCTCCGCCGGTGCCGCGGCGGCGAGGGCCTCGTCCGCCGGCAGCGCCCGCGAGAGCGACCCGATCAGCCGCCGGATCGCAGCGGGATCGAGCTCGTCCTCGCGCCCGAAGTTGAACAGGATCCGGACCTTCGAGCGGCCCGCGGTGGCGTCCCACTCGTTGTGGGCGAGGGACAGGTACCTGACTTCGGAGCCGTCGCTGTTGCGCCGCCGCGTGGTCCGCAGGTACATGCTGCGCAGCGTACCAGACCATATCTATCTGTGCGCGTAATCCAAGCGCAGCCGTGTATCTAGCCGGATCGCGAGCACAGACCCATTCCGGGACCCATTTCGTGCTCAGCAGGCCCGTTCCGCATGCCGATTGAGGCCTTCAGCTGCGGAACCCCGGTGAAACGACCCAGCGAAAGGTTCACACGGCGTCCCGGGGCTAGCCCGTCTCGAGGGCTGAGTCCGTCAGGGACCGAGTCACGCCACTGGTCGGGCGGGAGCCGGGACTCGATCCCGGCGTGCGACTGGAGGCGGCCTCGGCTGCTCGTGACGGGGAGGCCCCGAGCGGGCGGCGCGCGGTCACCCTAGACTCGGCTCCATGGAGCGCCCGCGGATTGAGCTCGACGAGGAGCGGGCGCGCAACTACACCCTCGTGCAGGTCGACTCGGCGTTCGTCGGGCTGGTCACGGTGGCCGGGACGTTCCTGCCGGTGCTCCTCGTGCGCCTGGGCGCCTCGGGGACCGAGGTCGGGCTCCTGACGTCGCTGCCCGCGCTCACGGCGTTCCTGCTCGCGATCCCCGCCGGGCGGTGGCTCCAGCGCCGGCGGAACATCGTGCCCTGGTACAGCCGGCTCCGGCTGGTCGCCTGGCTCGGGTACGGGGTGATGGCCCTCGCCGCCATGCTCCTCCCGGCGTCGGCGGCGGTGCCGGCGGTCCTCGTCGTCTGGGCGGCGGCCTCGCTGCCCTCGACGGCGGCGCTCGTGGCCTTCCCGATCGTGATGGACGGCGCCGCCGGGCCCCGCGGGCGCTTCGACCTCCTGGGGCGCCGCTGGGCGATCGCCGGGGCGGCCACGACGCTCGGGGTGGTCGGGGCCGGCCAGGCGCTGGGCCTCCTCCCCTTCCCCGCCAACTTCGGGCTGCTGCTGGCCGGCTGCGCCCTCGCGGGCGCGGCCAGCTTCGGCGTCTCGCGCCGGATCGCGATCCCGAACCAGGCGATGGCCCGAGACGGGCCGCGGGTCGCGATGGGCGCCCGGGTCGGGGGGTTCGTCCGCCTGATCCGCGGCCGCGCCACGTTCCTCGACTACGAGCTCCGCGCCTTCGTGTTCACGGCGGGCATCGGGATCGCGACGCCGCTCCTGCCGCTGCTCTACGTGAACGAGATCGCGGCCCCGAACTCGTGGATCGGCATCATCGGCGCGGCCCAGAGCGTCGGCGGGGTCGCCGGCTACCTGGTCGCGCGCCGGGCCTCGCGGCGGCGGGGCGGCGCCACCGTGCTGCTGCCCTCGATGCTCGCGGCCGCCCTGGCCCCCGCCGGCATGGCGCTGCTCCACGACCTGCCCATGGTGGCGGCGCTGGCGCTGCTGGGCGGCCTCGCCACGGCGGGCACGCAGCTCGGCCTGTTCAACGAGCTGATGAAGCGGGTCCCGCGCGAGCACGGCGTGACGTTCAGCTCCGTGGACCAGACGCTCCAGAACCTCGGCCTGATCATCGCGCCGAGCGTGGGCGGGCTGCTGGCGGTCACGGTCGGCGTGCGGCCCGGGCTGGCGGTCGCTGCGGCGGTCGCGACCGTCGGCTTCGGGATGTTCGCGCTCGACTGGCGGGCCGGGCGGACGGCGACCACTTAGTGGTTCCGCGGTCAGGACGTGAGCAATGCAGGTGTCAACTGGTGTTGTGTACGTGTTGCCCTGGTCGATCCTCAGATCTGTAAGCACTTGCTTGTCCGGCGTCATTTCGGATCACGAGGGTCCGGATGCCGCCCCGGATCGGCCCGGCCTAGAGGAATAGGCCGTGACGGACTCGACCGAGATGATCGATCTGTGACCCCGTCGTCGATCCGAAGCCGGCGTCAGGATTTCGAGCTGGGTCGGCCGGGAATGTGGCTGAGGATGGATTTCGAGAAGCCGCCATCGACACAGATGTCCTGGCCGGTGACGTAACTTGACAGCGGGCCGACGAGAAACTCGATGACGTTGGCGATGTCCACGGGATCCCCGATTCGCCCCAACGGGATGATGCCCTCCCTGGCCCTCTTGATCTGAGGGTCGAGGTACACCTTCTCGGTCATTCCGGTACGAGTCATCCCCGGTGACACCACGTTCACACGGATCCCGTCGGGCGCCCACTCGAGCGCGAGCGTCTGAGCCAGCAGCGTCAACGCAGCCTTGCTGGGACTGTACGCGCCCGATCCGGCGTGCGGAAGCTGACCGGACATCGAAGAGGTGAAACACGCGGCACCACGACTATCCCGCAGATGCGGGTAGCTTGCGATCGCGAGAAGCCACGCTCCGCGGAGGTTGACGGAGAACATGTCGTCCCAGTCCTCAAGGGAGACATCCTTGAGTGCCCCGGGCTTGGCGATTCCGGCATTCGCCACGAGCGCGTCCAATCCACCGAACTCATCTGCCGCGGCGGCGATCAGTTGACCGGGTACTTCGGGATCACCGAGGTCGCCCACCAAAGCGACGGCTGTACCGCCCATCGCCTGGATCGAGCGAACGACCTCTTCTTGCGGGCCGTTCGATGTGTACCCGCAGACCGCTATCATCGCCTGCTCCCCTCGAGCGAGAGCCGCCTCAGCGAGTCTCAGACACGCGGCTGCGCCAATGCCGCTACTCCCGCCACTGACCAGGGCCCTCATCGCACACGCTCCCTCTCTCGCCCCAATGGAGTTGCACCTTCGGCCACGGTCATGCTCCAAGATCCCAACCCGCGTCGCGCAGGTCGCGCATCGCCTGGGCGAATTCGTCGAGGGTGTTCTCTTCGCGGATGACTTCGAGAACGACGTTATCCACTCCCAGGGTCGACTCGACGGCGCGACCCAACTGCTCCCAGTCGATCACCCCGGTGCCAATGGGGTCGTGGCCCCACGTATCGGTGGTCGTGTCGGAGATGTGGATCAGTCCGATCGACTCGTGGTACGAGCTCAGCGCCGCTGCCGGATCCTCCCCGATGTACGCGGCGTTCGCGACGTCGTACACGATCTTGAGTGCGTCGTCGTCGACCGTGCGGACCACGCTCACCAGTTCGTCAATGGTGGGAGTGAAGCAGTAGGGGGTGTTCTCGAATAGGAGTCGCTTGCCAGCCTGCTTTGCGAGCGGGACGAGATCCTCCAGACTCTCGCGCAACCACCCGTGGACGCGTTCGAGCGAAGGCGAGATGATCGGGCGGCGCGTGCCCGGCGAGATCACGATGTCCGGAACGTCCCAAGCGGTGGCCAGCTCGATCACCGCATCGATGTGCTCGATGCTCTTCCGACGCATGCTCGCAGCCGGACTGGCCAAGTTGACGTCGTAGCCGCCCGCATTCAGGGACCTGATCGTCGCTCCGTATTCCTTCAGCTTTGAGCGAGTTGTTGACCGCTCGGAGTTGGAGATGTCCTCCGGCCAGCAATGTGGGGAGCTGATCGGAATATCGAAGGTCGTATACCCGTTTTCGACCAGTTCCTCGATCGCTTGAAACGCGGTTTTCGACCAGAGGTAGGAGAACGTGTTGATGATCATGAAGCTTCTCCTCCGGGTGCCTGGTGGTGCGGAAGCGTTGCGGTGCCGTTCGCGAGGTCGCCCTGAGATCGTCGAGCGGGATGCTGACTCGCCCTCGGTCCGCTATTCGGTATTCGCTCGCGCGCCTTCTCCCTGGTGAACCCCCTGCAGGACCGCATGGAAATCCGCTCCATTGGCGAGGTTGAGAACGTCAACCACACGAAGCCCGTCCAGGTGACCGTGTTCTTGCGGACGAATTCGGGAGTCCTGGCACCACGGCCGCAGCCTGAATCTCCGTCGACGGGCGCGACGGGGTTCGGCTTCGAGAAGCGGTGTAACCAATGCTACGAGCCCATCCCAAGATGGGCGCCTCCCGCAACGTCGAGGCTGACGCCCGTGATGTAGCGGTTCTGAGGATCGGTGAGGAAGAGGGCGGCGCTGGCCACTTCGTCGGGTCGGGCGAACCGTTGCATGGGCAGCTGCGCGGCGCGGTCCGCCCGAGCGCGCGATGCGGCATTGGCGTCATCGCCCGATGCCTCCGCGAGCTGAGCCCACATCTTGGTTTCCACCGGGCCAGGTGTGATCGCGTTCACCGAGATTCCGGCCGGCCCCAAGATCTGGGCCATCGACCACATGATGTGCAGCACGGCGATCTTGCTCGCGTTGTAGGGAAGATACGTCCGTCTTGCCTCCTTCGCCGCGACGGAGGAGAACAGCAGGATTGCGCCTTTGGTGTGAGTAGCGAGCATCGCGCGCGCAGCTTCGCGCACGATGGTGAAGGTACCCGTGGCGTTGATCGTCATGATCCGCTCGAACTCGGCCGTAGTGGTCTTCAGCGGGTCGGGCGTTTCGCCCAGAACGCCCGCCGCATGCACGAGCACGTCAATTCGGCCGTACATTGAGACAACATCGGTGATCGCGGCAGTCGTGGCAATTTCGTCGGTGACGTCGAAATCGTAGTAGGCCGCGGCAGCATCCGGCCCTCGGCCAGCTCGGTCGGCGCCGATGACGGTGGCGCCCTTCCGTGCGAAGGTGTCGATGATCGAGGCGCCGATGCCGCCGTTCACTCCAGTGACGAAGACGACCTGGTTGCTCATCGAGGACGTCGGGTCCGGGTTGTCACTTCTTCGCATGGCTGGTCCAGACCCTTCCCGGTTGCTCCTCGGTGGGCAGCCCGGCCGCGGCGAGAATGCGGTCGAGCAGCAGCTGCGTCTTTGCAGCTTCTACTCCTGACGTCAGCGGCTGCCGGCGGTCTCGGACGCGGTCAAGGAAGTGTTCGACCTCTCGGGCGAAACCGAACGTCTTGGTCGCTGTCGCCCACCCGAACGACTCCGACGACATCTCGCGCACCTTGGTTTCGTTGTCGCGTGTGACGGCGATGCGGTCCGGCGCCGAGATCGTCACAGTCACACCACCACCGTATGCGTCAAGCGTCTCCCCCCACGCACCGGCGTTGCGGGCCGCCACGAGGACTCCCGTGTTCCCGTTATCAAAACGGATCAGAGCGCTGACGCCGTCTTCCTGCCAAGGGTCCTCGCCGGCAGCATGCGCGGTGACGTCGACGGGTTCGCCACCGCAATACCACCGAAGCAGATCGACCATGTGGATCGCATTCTCGAACGTGGCGCGATATTCGGAACCGGCGCGGTTCTTCTGTGCGATGCAGATGCTGGCGCCACTTTGCGCGAATGCGGCACGCCCGGCCTCGTACACCGGCGCGAATCGGCGGTTGAACCCGACCATCAACACCCGTTCGTTCTGGACGGCGAGATCTGCCAGCGATTGAGCGTCACCTGCACTCGTCGCCAGCGGCTTCTCGCAGAAGACGTCGACGCCGCCCTGCAGCGCGAGGCGTGTTGCGTGGACGTGCTCAGACCGCGGAGTGAGGACGAACACGGCGTCCAACTCTTCAGTGTCGAGCATCGCTTCGACAGTCGGGTAGGCGCTACGGAAGCTCCAGCGCCGCATCAGGGTTTGCGGATCGTCCCGCCGAGTGACCAGCGCCCGCAACTCCACGTCGTCTCGCGTGACGAGCGTCGGGAGTTGGGCGATGCTGGCGATGTTGCCGGCGCCGACAACGCCTATGCGGAGTGCACTGCCTGTCATCGGGACGACGCGATCTCCGAGAGGATGGTCCGGATGGCAGACGCGGAGTCCCGAAAACCGATGGCGGGATCGGGAAGATCCTGGGGATGCCACCGATACTCGTACTCGACTGTAAGCAGGTCGTCGTAGCCGCGCCGCACGAGTTCCTCCAGGATACGTCGCCAGGGCACAACGCCGGTGCCGACGACACGGGAGCTGACCGCACGTTCCTCGGCCTTAACTCGTGCTGTATCCGAGGAGCGGAACGGCGCGTGTGGGTCCTTGAAGACCAGATCCTTCACATGCACGTGGCCGATCAGGTCGCCCTGGACGGCGAAGGCTTGCTGCCAACTCTCATCGTGGGTGAAGGTGAGGTTCGCCTGGTCGTATAGGACACGCACCGCAGGCGAGTCCACCTCCCTCACGAGACGGGCGGTGTCGGCAGCGGTCTGCGTCATCGTGCCGAAGTGGTTCTCAACGCAAAGCACCACGTTCGCTGGCTCGGCTTCGCGGGCCAGGGTGCTGAGGGCGGTCCGGAGCTGATCCCAGTGGGCGGTGTGGTTGTCCGTGCCCGGTTGCCACGCGCCTGCGTACACGCGAACGCGTGTGGCCCCAACTTCGTACGCCGCGGCGATACATGCACGAAACTCGTCAATGCCGTCCTGCCAGCTTGTCGCGTCGACGCTGTTGATGGAGGTCGTGTATGGCGTGAGCGCAAGAATGGGGACGCCTTCGGCCGCGGCAATCGTTGCCGCCTGCCTAGCCGACTTCTTGTCTGACGGTCGGATGGCGGCGGGGTAATCGTCCTGAAAGATGACTTCCGCGGCGTCGAGCCCCGCCGTCTTGAAGAGGCGCAGCGCCTCTGCCAGGTCGAGGGTTGGGGTCCCGAGCGTATGGCCGGCGATGATCATGAGGCGTGTCCACTTCTTCCTGCTGGGTGGGTCCATTCGGCCGGCCCGACGAAGTCAGGTGGGTTCTGCACTCGTGAACGGTCGACGAGCTCCAGCAGCAGGCCCCATGGCGTCAGGAAGTAGGTCCAGCGGTTGCCGGCAACGACGGGGCTGTCGACGCCAACCTCCTTACGGCCACCGAGGATTCGGACGCCCGGGACGCGAGCGAGATGAGCGATCGCTTGGTCGACGTCGTCGACCACGAAGCACAGATGGTGGCCGCCACGATCGCTGTGCCGCGGATGCTCGGTTCGCTGGTCCTCGGTCGTCCATTGAAACAGCTCGATGTTCATATTCGGTGGCAGCCGCAACATCGACAGCTCCAAGGCTGCGTCTGATGGCACGTCGAAGTTGGCCGGCATGAACGACGCGTCGGGGCCGCGGCGGGAACGGTAGAGCTCCTCCGCCCCGAGCACGTCGACAAAGAAGCTCACCGCTTGGGCCAGGTCCGGAACGGTGAACGCGGCATGATCCACGTGCCGCAGCCCGGGCAACCGTGTCGTCATGCCGCCGGTCCCGTCGACGAACGAACGAGAAGTCGCGGCTGGAGCACGACGTGCTCGGCACCCCCGTTCGCATCAGAGCGTTCCGCGAGGTCGATGGCGATGCGGCCCATCTCGTCGATGGGCTGCTGCACCGATGTCAGAGGCGGGTTGCTGCGAGCACCGAGCGGCACGCCATCGAATCCCACCACGGACATGCCGATCGGGACAGAGATACCGCGAGCACCGAGCGCGCTGATCAGTCCGAAGGCGATCATGTCGTTTCCAGCAATGACTGCAGAAGGCCGCTCGGCCATGCTGGCCAGTTCCGCTGCCGCTTGTTCGGCTGCTTCGAAGCCGATACCGCTGTTGAGCTCGATCGGGGGCATCCGGTGCAGCTTCGCGAGGGCGTGATAGGCCTGTCGCCGGTCCGCCGCGGTATGCGTCCCGGCAATGCCGGAGAAGTAGGCAATCGAGGTGTGACCGAGTCCTAGCAGGTGCTCGAAGGCCAGCCGTATTCCTTTTGCACTGTCGACCGTCACGGTCGACGCCAGGCTTTCGGATTCGATGCGGTCGATGATGACGAGACGGCGTCCGAATCCGAAGGGTTCGTACTCGGCTGGATCCACCTGTGAGAACGGTGCGACCACAGCGAATGGGGCGTACATCGACTGCATGGCTTGGAGGTACCCGGCCGTTGCCGTGTGGTCATCCTCGGTGACGCACAACACCAGCTGGTATCCGCGTTCGCCCGCTGCTGTGGTCATGACCTTCGCGAGCTCCGCGAAGAACGGGTTGGTGATGTCAGGGACGATAAGCGGCACCAGAGTGCTGCTCTTGGTCCGCAGTGCCTGCGCAAGCGGGCTCATCGTGTAGCCCATCGATGCCGCTACTTTCAGGACATGGTCCCTGGTCTTCTGGTTCACCGCTTCGGGGCGTGAGAAGGCTCTCGACACGGTCGATCGGTGAACACCGGCGGCGGCCGCCACCTTATCGATGCTTGGTGATGACACCGGTTTCCTCTCGCCGTACGGTCGAGTACGCGTCCCATATCACTGTCATGGTCGCTTCGAGGTCACGGATGCCAGGGAGTTCCGCGAATCCACGATCCAGCTGCTTCGCGACCTGGTCGACGAACGCGCCATACAAGGGGTCGCTGTCCACGTTGAGGCGCGCGGCCTGCGTCGCGCCGTCGGTTGATGTGAAGGACGCCCTTCCGTTGGACTGTATGGACGCTGCACCCGCGGTCCCGATACGCAGATATGCGCAGTGTCGCTTCAACGGCGACAACGGAAACGCGTAGCCCACCTCGATGGTTGCGACACGTCCGTCAGCTGTGGTGAGGGTCAAAGAGGCGTAATCCTCGATCCCGCGATGGTGGAGCGCCGACGACAACGCGGCGGTCACAGTCGCGCCCTGGGTACCGGTTGAGCGGAGGAAGAGGTCCACGAAGTGCGGCGCGAGATTGATCAAGCATCCGCCGCCGGCGCGATCCAGATCCAGCATCCAGGGGCTGCCGTTCGTGCGATAGCGATCCGGCGGGCCAGCAATGAACTGAACACTCTCGTACACCGAGCTTCCGGCCATGGCAAGCCACCCTTCGACGGGCCCTCGACGCTGCACCAGGGGCACAGCAATCGGTACCCCGGCTGCCTCCGCGGCCTCCCTGACTTCGGTCACCTGTTGCAGAGACACCCCGGCGGGCTTCTCCACCACAAGCGGTATCCGATGGGCGATGAGGGCGAGGCACACCTCGCTCATTTCGTCGTGCGGCACCAGGACATACGCGAGATCCGCGTCGCCGTGCCTTGCAAGGAGCTCTTCCCAGGAGGAGTAGAGAGGGGCATGCCATCGTTGGGCAAGGTGCTTCACGCGCGCAGTTGGGCTACCCTCGGCCACCCCGACGACTTCGTGTTGAGCCGAGATCCTGTCGGCATACAGCGGGAAGTGCCAATGGGCCGGGCCAAAGATGATCGTCCTCGCCCGGTTCATGGCCGCTCACGCCGCATGCTGACGATCTGGTCGGCCAGTGCTGTCGCACGAAGGGCTTGGCGGTAACCGACGGTGGGCCGTTCCCCCTGTGCGAAGCGAAGTGCCGCCGCCGCCTGCTCGGCGAAGAGATCGACCTCGGGGAAGTGGTGCAGCGTCTCGGAGCCGAGCCGATCCCACTCATGGAGGGACCAGTTCGACCACAGTCGGCGGCCTTCGTGAGCGACGACATCTATCTCGAGGGACCAATCATTCCGGTTGAGTCCGCTCGTGTGGTTCCACGGGTTCCAGTACGTCTCCAGGCGAAAGAGTGGGCCATCCCGAAAAGTGAGAGTCGCGGCAGCGTAGTCCGACACGGAGCCCCTGTGTAGCCGGTCGCTGAAATGCGTGGCTTGGACCGTCACGTCGCCGGGAAACAGGGACGCGACGAACTCGATTGCATGGGTCCCGTTGACCACGGCAACACCGCCCTCGTCAGGCGCGGCGCGCCACGAGTCGATCGCGAACTTGCGCGCGGCCGAGCTCACGCTGAGACTGACGACCTCCGACGAGGCGACCCAATGCGCCAGCTTGTTGGCAACCGGGTGGTGATGGAGTGTGTATCCGACCATCAGGGAATCGTCGATGTTCGGAATCCCTTCCAATACGCGGGCGTTGGCAACGGACGCGCCGATCGGCTTCTCGACAAGGACGTGGTGGCCGCGGCGCAGCAGATCGGCTGCCACCTGGGGTTGCGAACCGCTTGGCAGTGCCACAACCACTAGGTCGACGTCGTCCGCGCGAAGCCGAGCCGGTTCGTCGAGTACGTCCGCGCCCACAGTGCGCGCGAGCGTATGAACCTTGGGGCTGGGATCGATGAGGGCGGTGATCTGCGCGCCTTGGGCGTGGAACGCTTGGACGTGGCGCCTTCCTGCCCACCCTGCGGCGCCGATGACGGCGATGCGGGATGTGTGGTTCATCCCTTGACCCCGCCGGAGGTCATGCCCGCGATGAACCATCGCTGGAAGGCGCTGAACAGGCCGAGGACCGGGGCGAAGGCGACGACGACGAAGGCGCAGAACGCAGCCCAGATGACCCCGAAACCAGTCTGCAGGTACCGGACGATGCCGTTCTGCATGGTCTTCATGTTGTCGGTCGTCGCCAAGACGGTGCCGACGAGGTAGTCGTTCCAGACGAAGACGAAGATGAAGATGGAGATGGCCGCGATGCCCGGCAGGATCAGCGGGACGACGACCCAACGCAGGATCTGCAGGCGGGAGCAGCCGTCGATCGCCGCGGCCTCCTCGATCTCGACGGGGACGTTCTCGATGAAGTTGCGCAGGAAGAGGATTACCTGCCCCGAGATGATCGCCGTGTAGACGAGGATCAGCAAGGGGTACGAGTTGATGAGGCCGATCTTCGCGGACATGGAGTAGAGGGCGACGAAGACCACGATGGCGGGGACCATGGAGAGCACGAGGATGCCGTCCATCAGGATTCCCATGCCGCGGCTCCGGTGCCGCGTGGCCACATAGGCGGCCGGCAGGCAGATCGCGAGGGAGAGCAGGATGCAGCCGGCGGCATACAGGAGGGAGTTGACGAAGAACTGGATGTTCGTGGAGTTGAGGAGCTCGGCGTAGCCACCCAGCGATGGAGGCGTCGGGATCCAATCGGGCGGGAACTTGATCGTGTCCGCCTCGAGCTTCAACGATGTTGAGACCGTCCAGGCGACGGGGGGGAGGACGATGATCGCCGCAACCGCGACATAGACCCACGGGGCGACCCCAAGGAGTCCGCCGCGGCGACGACGTGAGCGCCTCACGGCAGCCTCGGGGATGGCGCGAGCACGGTGACTCACAGGCTCTCCTTGCGCCGGAACCGGAGGGTAACCAGCGTTAGAACCAGGTTCAGGGCGAACAGCAGGATCGCCGTCGCAGACGCGCCGGACAGGTCGTACCGGACGAACACCTCGTTGTAGATGCGCATCGACAGGGTCTCGGTCCCGTTGAGCGGTCCGCCCTGGGTCGTCACGAGGATGATGGTGACCATCTGCATGTACAGCACCAGCAGCACGACGACGACCGAGAGGATGGCGTTCCGGAGGTACGGCAGCGTGATGTGGAGGAACTCGTCCCAGATCCCGCCGCCGTCGACCTTAAGGCTCTCGCGCAGCTCGATCGGGATCGTCTGGAGTGCCCCGAGGAACAGGAGCATCGCCATCGGATACGACCACCACGCGGTGATGAGGATCATGGCCAGGAGCGCGGTCTCCGGCCGTGCGAACGCGTCGGTGGTCCCGAGGCCCAGAGGCCTCGTGATCGCCGTCGCGGGGCCGTAGCTCGGATTGAGGAACCAGGACCAGATGGTCCCCACGGTGGCCTGTGACATCAGCCACGGCAGGAGCAGGAGTGCGCGCGTGAGGCGCTTGAGGGTCTTCAGGCTGTTCAGCACCACCGCCGACAGCAGCCCGACGGGAAGTGCGATGGCGAGCGCTCCGGCCGCGAAGACGAACGTGGTGCCGATGCTGCTCGCGATGCTGGCGTCGGAGAACAGCTCGACGAAGGACTTCAGCCCGGAGAACTGCCCGATCTGGTAGTACGTCGTCTTGTGCAGTGACGTCCACACCGTGTACGCGAGCGGGGCCACGAAGACCGAGAAGTAGACCGCGCTCACCGGCACAACGTAGAGCCAGACTCGGCGATCGCCCCGAGGCGCCCGGCCGGGAGCTCGCGTTCCAGCTCCTGTCGAGAGTATGGGATTGGTGACGGCCATGATGCTCCGCTCCTCGGGCAACCCGCAGGCCAATCGTCCAAACAGACGGGGGCGCAGCGAAACGACCGGGAATTCGGCGGGAGCCCGGGGAGGCGGGCCCCCGCCGAGAGTCGTCGAGCTACTTGTTAGCTGCCTGTTGTGCGGATTGAATGAATTGGCTTCCCGAGGTGTTGTTCAGGACCAAGGCCTGCCCGGCTGCCGCCAGCGCCGAGGAAACCGCGTTGTAGTTGTTCGCGTAGTGATGCGGCGTGCTGTATTTCTGGACGTAATCACTGATGCTGTTGATAGTCGCGGCGGCCGCCGTTGCGAAATAGGGGTCCTTGTACGTCGCCGCCCGCGTGGGGACCTCGCCGCCGGTGGCCATCACGGCCCCCGCCGCGGGCCCGGTCATGTACTCGATGAACTTCCACGCCGCGTCCACATTCTTGCTGCCGGCGCCGATGCCTAGTGTCCACCCGAAGACGGAGCCGTTGTGGTCGCCGGTCGAGGCCAGGGGCAGCGGGCCCCACTTGATGTCGGGGTTCGTCGCGGCGAAGGTGACGATCCGCTCCGTGCCGAGCACCGCCATCGCGACTGTGCCGTTGGTCAGCCCCGTCACCACCGAGCCGTAGGTGTCCGACACGACGTTCGGGCCGAAGCCACCTGCTGCCTTGAGTTTCGCGAGGAAGTTCCCAAACTCCTCGCCCTTCTGTGTCGCGAACGCTGCCTGGCCATTGGCATCCCAGATGTCCTGCCCGACCTGGCTCATGAAGCACTCGAAGAAGGTCCCGATGACGGCGGAGTTGTCCGTATTCGAGAACCCGGTGCCGAATCCTGTATAGCCGGCCGCCGCGGCCTTCTTCGCGACGTCGACCACCTCATCGTACGTGGTGGGGACGGCGACGCCGAGTTTATCGAGGATCTTCTGGTTGTAGTAGAAGGTGCAGGTGCGGTACTCGTAGGGAACGGCGACCTGCTGCCCGCCCGGACCGGTGAGGTTGGTGATAGGGCGCAGCCAGTCGGTGATCCCGGACGCGGCGGCGGGCAGCGGCGAGTACGCGCCGGCTGCCGCCATCTGGGAAACGACCGGCGTGAACATCTTGAACACGTCGGGTGCCTGTCCGGCGGCCGCGGCCTGTGGCAGCCGAGTCAGCATGTCGCCAAGCGAGACGACCGAGAGGTCGACCGCGATGCCGGGGTTGGCCGTCTGGAAGTTCGCGAGGTTGGTCTTGAGGGCCTTTGAGCGCGGGTTGTCTTGGCTGGGGTCGAGGAAGTCCCAGTAGGCAAGGTGGACCGAGCCTGCAGCGGCGGGCGCGGAGGCCGCGGGCGCGGAGGCCGCGGGCGCGGAGGCCGCGGGCGCGGATGCGCCGGGCGCGGATGCGGCCGGCCCGGAGGCGGAGGGCGCGGAGGAGCCGCATCCGGCAAGTAGGATGGCGGCGGTTGCCGCACTCGCAAGCGCAAAGCCCCGTTGCTTCCTGATCATCACCCTCTTCAATGAGATCATCACCCTCTCCAATGAGATCGGTTGCTGAGATCGGTTGCAGCACGCTAGCGTACAATCGGCACAGTGTCAAAGGGTTGCGGTCCGCTGTCTCGCGCGCAGCCCCCGGTCCGTCAGCGCGGCCTGCAGCGCAAACGCTCGGGTGGGCGCTTCCGTGGCCCTGTACAACTCCTCGTTTGTCTTGTCTGTAGGTAGGGTAGGTCCTCATGCCTCAGAAACTGCTCACCCTCAACCGCATCCACGATGACGGGGTAGTCGTCATCGTTCGCCTGGATGACGCGGAGGAGGCCTTCCTAGCCTCGGAGGCGGCGATCGCTGGCGGCGTGAGGGCGATCGAAGTGACGCTGTCCACACCGGGCGCCCTTCGAGTCATCGAGCGACTGGTCGCGGCTCACGGCTCGGCCGTCTCGATCGGAGCGGGCACGGTCCTCGACGGCCACGGCGCCTACGCCAGCATCACCGCGGGTGCATCGTTCCTCGTCACCCCTCACCTGAGCCGGGAGGTGCTCCGTACGGCGAACCGCTACCAGGTACCCACGATCAGCGGGGCGTACTCACCGGCCGAGATCGTCGAATCCGTCGAGGAAGGAGCGGACATCGTGAAGCTCTTCCCGGCCGAGATCGGCCCGGAGTACGCTCGAGCCGTCCTCGCTCCCCTTGCCCACATCTCGCTGATGCCCGCGGGCGGCGTTACGTCCGCGAACGCGAAGGCATGGTTCGACGCCGGTGTCAGTGCCGTTGGCGTGGGGAGCGCCATCACCAAGGCCGCGCGTCCGGACGGGGACTACTCCCGTGTCGCTGCTGCTGCGGCATCCTTCTTGGCTGCTGTCCGCGACGCTCGACGCTGACATGACGTTTGCCCTAGTAGTGGTCGGGGCCGCCGGATCCGGCAAGTCCACTGTGGCGCTTGAGGTCGCTCGCCGGTCCGGTGCGACCTACCTGGATAAGGACAGTCTGGCGGGTCCCCTTGTTGAGGCCGCGATGCGTGCCCGGAGTCAGCCACCGGAGGGGCGCGAAAGCAACCGCTTCTACCGGGAAAGCGTCATGCCTGCAGAATATGCGGCGATACTCTCTGTGGCAGCTGACAATCTGCGCCTCGGCCTCTCCGTCGTCATCGATGCGCCGTTTGGCGCGTACTTGGATCAGCCAGAGTTCTTCGACGAGGCCACGCGGCGTGCGGGCTGGCCGGAGGTGACGCGATTCGTCCTCCAGGTGTTCGCATCGGAAGCGGAGACTCGGCGTCGGCTTGAAATGCGCGGCCTTCCGCGTGACCGCCCGAAACTCAGCAACTGGGACGAATTCTGGCCAAGATGGGGCCGATCCAGGATCACCTGGACGGGAGTCCGAGTACTCCAATTCGATACCGAGTCAGATGCCGACATTGACGAGGTCCTGACTCGGTTGCGACTCCCAACATCTGGGCCAGCATCTCCCGACGACCGTTGAGCTTCGGGCTTGGCTGATCTGGCTCTAGTTCCCAATCGGCTTGCTGACGGGTTGAGGACCCGCCGGTCGCCCCTCCCCCGGGGACGCCTCCCTGCCACGCCTACTGTCCCCGGCGACGGCCTGTGCCGGCTCCTTGGGCCGGATCTCGCTTTGAGGCCCGGCTGGGCGATACCGCCAAACTTTGGGATCCCTTGGGGGTTCTTTGCTGGTAGAATGCCGCTTAACCGCCAAACTTTGGGATCCCTTGGGGGTTCCTTGCCGCAATTGGCTAGGCGACGCGAGGAGGCCCCTCCCGATGGGCGAAGAGAGACCGGCAACCGCGAAGACCGCGCCGATCGCCGACCGCCCGCGGTCGCGGCTGCCCGCGCCAGCCCCAACGGTCCTCGCCCTCCTCGCGAGCACGGACCTGAACGCCCGCATGCCCGACATCTTCACGGCGCGCATCGGGGCGACGATCGGCGGCTCCTACCCCCACTGGGACGAGATCCGGCGCAAGACGCCCCCCGCGGGCCTCACCCGCGAGGAGTGGTGGCTAGGGATCAAGCTCGCCAGGTCGAACGGGATGCGGTCCATCCCCCTGCGGGGAGTGGACGGCGAGCCGTTCCGGTACCTGCTGACCGACGAGTGCCTGGAGATGCTCCACTGGATCGACCAGACGGGGGGCGGCCAGATCCTGGTGAGCGAGGGGGTCACGACGAGCGCCGACCGAGGCCGGTACATCGTCAACTCGCTGATCGAGGAGGCGATCACCTCGAGCCTGATCGAGGGCGCCGTCGCCACTCGCCGGGTCGCCAAGGAGATGCTCCGGACCGGCCGGCGGCCCCGGGACAAGAGCGAGCGGATGATCGCGAACAACTACCGGGCCATGACCGAGATCTCGCGCTTCGCCCGGCAGCCGCTCACCCCCGACCTCGTCAACGACCTGCACCGGATCCTGACCGAGGGGACGCTCGACGACCCTGATGGGGCGGGGAGGCCGCAGCGGCCCGGTGACCGGCGGGTGAGGGTCTTCGCCCCCGACGGGACCGTCGTACACGTGCCGCCGCCCGCCGACGAGCTGCCCGACCGGATGCTCGCGCTGTGCGAGTTCGCGAACGGCGGTGGAGAGGGCTTCACCCACCCGGTCATCCGCGCGATCCTGCTGCACCTCTGGCTGGCCTACGACCATCCCTACGAGGACGGAAACGGCAGGGCCGCGAGGGCGCTGTTCTACTGGTCGATGCTGTCGGCGGGCTATTGGATGTTCGAGTACATCTCGATCTCGCGGACCATCTATGGCGCGCCCGCGCAGTACGCCCGGGCGTTCCGGTACACCGAGACCGACGAGCTTGACGCGACGTACTTCGTCCTCCACCAGCAGCGCGTCGTGCGGCAGGCGATCGACGAGCTCCTCGCCCACCTCCGAGTCAAGATGAGGGAGGCCAGGGAAACCACGGCACTGCTGCGGGAGAGCACCCTCAACCCCCGGCAAGTCGCGCTGATCACCCACGCGCTCAAGCACGCCGATGCCGAGTACACCGCCGTCTCCCACTCGCGGAGCCACCGGGTCACCGAGCAGTCGGCCAGGACCGACCTCCAGGACCTGGTCGACCGCGGACTGCTGACCAGGCGGCTCGTCGGCAAGAAGTTCGTGTTCGATCCCGTGCCGGGCCTCGCGGAGAGGCTCGAGCGGGCAACTCGGTAGAAGGGCGGGCACGCAGCGCGGGGGTCAGCCGCGTCGGTCGACTTCCGAGCGTGGACCATGCAAGGCGGATCGCCTCGACGCTGAGGTCGGCACGGGAGGCGCTGACGGGCGCGTGGCTTCGACGCAGGGCCATGTGCCCGCGACGCCATCGTCGGGAGTGCCCCACCGGCGTGCGCCCGGCGTGCCTCGCTAGGCCGTTCGCAGGCATCCGGCCTCCCAGTCGTCCGCTCCCTCGATCGGCATGAGCCGGGATCCGAGTGGGTGCCCGAAGGCCCGAATCCTGTCGGGCGCGCCAGTTCAACCTTTTCGGGCAGAGCCAGCGCCAGTCCGTGCGCGTAGGCCGCCTGCGTCAGCCGGACACCCACGATCTCGGGGCCGGCGACCGTGATCCTGTCGTAGATGGCGTGGAGCACGTCTGCCTTCTCCTGCGACTTCTCCGGGGCCTGGAGCGACTCGCCGAGGGCACGCAGCCACTCGAGCGCACGCTCTGCCGGTAGTCCCGCGGCCGTCCGCTCCACGACCGCGTCCCGCTGCTGGCGGAGTGCCCTCAGGCGGGCGAGGTACGCCTCGTCGCCCATGCTCCCGGCGGCGTGCTCGAGGGCGAGCTCGCGCATCTGGCGCTCGATCCGGGCCTTGTCGATCGCGACCGGCTGGCGGCTCGAGCCGAGGGCGGCGACGACCGACGCGATCGTGTCCTCGTCGAGCGCGATGCCGGCAACCTGGGCCAGCACCGGCGCCTCCCAGGTCTCGTCGCCGAGGCGGGCCCTGCGGCCCCACGCCTCGCACGGGTTGGCGTGCTGCTTGCGGCGGCGGCCGTCGGCTGCGGATTTCAGGGGTTTTGGCCACCCTGTTTCGCGCGAATTGGACACCCCGTTTCGCCGGAAACGGCCACCCT
>JAJYMP010000743.1 GCA_021786915.1 Chloroflexota bacterium | reverse complement strand
CCGTCAAGATCGCGTAGATAGGAGAGTCCAGCATGGCTCGGATTGCGAAACGACTCTACGGCCCCTCGGCCGCGCCGACGACGACGACGACCCTGTACACGGTCCCGTCGACCACGAAGACGATCGTCCGCCATATCCACCTGTCCAACCCGACCGCCGGGGCGCTGACGGTCACGCTCAGCATCGGGGCGGATGCGGCTGGCACGCGGATCTTCGATGCCTACTCGATCGCGGCCGGCTCCGTCCTCGACCACTGGTGCTACTACGTCCTTGAGGCGGCACAGATCCTCGCCGGCTTCGCGAGTGCCGCCACGCTCGTGATCACGATCGACGGCGACGAGATCGTTCTGGGCTAAGCGCCACGCTCGCGCCGAGGATGGCGCCGGTCACGAACCAGGCGTTCGGCATGGCGAGGAAGCACGCCACGGGCAGGAGCCATCGGCGCTCGGTCGTCGCGGCGAACCACACGAGTCCCACGGCGACCGGCAGGCGCAGCAGGAGCGGCGGACCGAGGCCAGGCTGCGGGAGTGTCGTCATCGTCGCGAGCGCACCGATCCAGTCGGCCCACAGGCTGGGCACCGTGACGAGGGACACCGCGACGATCGCCGCCGTGGTCCCGAGCGCGATCCCGAACGAGCGCCACTCGCGGCGGAAGGCGAACCAGAGCACTCCGACGCCCGGGGTGACCTTGGTCAGGAGCAGGAACGCCCACGCTCCGGGCCAACGGAACCCGGCCACGATTGCTGCGCCCATGAGCAGGTCGACGTTCGCCGCGTAGAGGTTGACCAGGACCGGCGGGACGAGGACCACGAGCGGCCATCGAGGGCCGGCCATCCATCGGATCGCGGCGAGCTGGAGGGCGAGGAAGCCAGCCATGTATACCGTCCACGGCAGGAGCGCGAGCGGAGCCATGAGCTGGGCGATCGCGGGCGAATAGCGAAAGGCACCCGAGCCGAGCATCGAGCGGGTCGCGAGCGCGTAGGGGTCGGCTAGGCTGACGGTGTACCAGGACACGCCATCGCCATACGGGCCGACCGTTGGCGCGATTGTGACCAGCCAGTAGGCGTCGAACACGATTGCGGCCACCAGCGCGGCATCGCGCGGAAGGCTGGCCCACGATATCCTCTCCGGTAAAGCCCGAGTGAACCGCACCGTGCCATCCTACCTGGCACGCCAATGGCCCATGTTGGCGGCGTCAGCGCCCCGGACGGCCCATCGGGGCGGGCGAGGGAGGCGTCCCGTGAGCGAGCGGACCGATCCAATCATCCCCCCGACCCGAGAGGAGCGGCGCGCCCTCTGGACGCTGCGACTTCTCGTGGCCTGGGGAGTGATCGAAGTGCCTCAGCGGCCCGCAGGATCGCCGCGGCCGCGTCGCTCTCTCGCTCGCGGGCCAAACGCATCTCCTCGACGAGCTCCCTGATCGCCCGCGTCTGTTCCGCGAGCGCCGCGATAAGACTGGCCTCCGGTTCCGGCTCGGGGGCCAGTCCGGGCGGGTGCGAGCCGTAGATCTCCGCGAGCAGCCTGAGTAGCCGCGCGCCGGGCCGCTTTGATCCGCCCTCGATGCCGCGGATCGTCGGCGCGGTGACGGCGTAGCCACGTTCACGCAACTGCTCGACGACCTGCTCGGGGCTGAGGTCCGCCTCGGTCCGGGCGCGGTAAGCCCAGGCACCGATCGCTCCGCGTTCTTCTGGCCGCTTCATGCACCGATCATGGCACGTTTCGGCACGTCTGCGACATACATTTCTCCGTGCGCCTCTTGACAGCACGTCCCGAACGTGCCTATTCTTCGCACATGACGACAGGACTGGACCTCAAGCTCCTCCGAGTGGCCGCTCGAGTGAAGCAACACGAGCTAGCAGCGGTCATGGGTGTGAGCCCGAGCCGCGTTGCCGCGATCGAGCGCGAGAGCGTCGTCACTGCCGAGGCTGAGCGCAGATACCGTGTCGCGCTCCAAACGTGCCGAACGTCCCGCACGTCGGACAGGGTGGCTTGATGCCGCGACCGCCGAGCCTGACTGAACACGCGATGGAGGCGCAGGCACGCCTGCGCGAGATCAGGCGCGAGACCGCCCCGCTCTGGCAGGCCGCGATGGCGACCGGCGACTGGACGCTGATGTCGCGCGCCCACGAACTCGCCGCAACCCTGCGGGCTGCCGAGCGACAGGCGAAGACGATCGCCGGGATGGCCGAGCGGGTCGCCTGCCCAGATGAGGTGGAGCGGACACCTGGTCATGGGGCGTCAGCATGATCGAGACCCTCGTCTTCCTCGCCGCGGCCCTCGTCCTCGTCCTGGCCGACCTGCGCCTCGACGGCTGGCGCGAGCGCCGCGATGCGGCTCGCCGCAACCAGGCTCGGAGACTCAGATGACGCTGTTCCCTCCCGATGATGCGTGGTACGAGCTGCGGGCCGCGCTTGCAGCCGCCGGAGTGCCCCCTAGCGCGATCATCACTCTCTCGGCGTGCGGACACGATCCCGGTCCATGGTCAGCGGTCGTGCGTGACAAACGGGTGCGCGCAGTGGGCCACGGCCCCAATCCAGAGGCGGCCCTGCGGGCTCTGGCCATGTGGCTGCGGATGGTGGTGCGCCACGACGAGCTGCTGGGGCCGCGCGAGCGCCGCCAAGCCCGCAAGCGCAACCAGGCTCGACCGTGGCGATGACGGACCGCACCGCCGCCTCGTACGCCGCCGAGCTGGTCGCCTCGCTCGACGCGCTCGCCGCCACGCGAGCCGGTGCGAAGGAGGTCCGAGTGGATCCCGAGCCGAACGTGGCGGTGGTCCCCGATGACGAACTCGCGGCCCTCTACGACTGGATCCACGAGTTCCGCCACCCGCTGAGCATCCGCGAGCTGTGCGAGCGGGCCGCCCACGAGATCGACGAGGACCTCCGGGCCTGGACGGTCGAGGAGCTGCGGGAGGCGTTCGGCCGGTGAGCGGGCCGCTGACGCAACGCTGCCCGGCCTGTGGGCTGACCGAGGCTGCCGGCAGCTACTGCACCCGCTGTCTGCGCCCGATGACCGAAGCAGACTGGCGGGCGAGGCCGCTCAGTGACGCGCAGAGGGCCGCCAGGGGACGGGGTGGGCATCGACGCCACTCCCCCGCTCATCGGGCCGCCATGGATACCAAATCCGCCATTCCGGCGGTCGTAGG
>JAJYMP010000174.1 GCA_021786915.1 Chloroflexota bacterium | reverse complement strand
CCATAGCCTCCCGCGACCCCCGTGCGCGGCCCCGACGGAGGAGTCGGTCCTGTCGGCAAGGGTAGCCGAACCCGTTCCGCCGGGCTAGCTCGTGGGAGCAGCCGGGCCGTGTAGAGGCAGGACGATATCGCCATAGCTCCCGGACGGCGATACTGTTACGTTCCTGTCCGACAACACAGTGCCGTCGAGTGTCGCCAGAGATGGGCCCCACCAGCCACGATCTCGCAGGTTCGGAAGGCCGCACGTCTCCGCCACGCCTCCGGCGAACCAGCGCCGCAGCTTCCGCGCGGGGCCACACGGAGACACAGGGTCCTGCCAGGACAAACGCATCTGGGCATCCGACGCGGACCGGGGGTAGCCTGTGACCGTGAGAAACGAGGCCGGTCGGCCGGGTATTGCCGTGCCCAAGCCCCACTCTTGGGTCGTCTCGGGCATCAGGCTCGTTCCCAAGCTCGTTGTCCTTGGGCTGACGGCCAGTGCCCTTGGTTGGCCCGGGGCACTTGGTGGAATGCCTGGCGCCGCGGCCGCGCCCACGTATCCGCTACTGGCGCTGACGGTGAGCAGCACGCCTCTTGCGCCGTCACCCAATGCAACCGCAGGGACCGCCACCCCGACTTCCGAGTCGCGGATCGTGCGGTTCGGACCAAGTGTGACGGCTGCGCAGCTGCTGCATGCCATCGCCGATGATGCAATCGACGTCATCGAGCTGGAGCCAGGACGATACACGCCGGGTCATCTCAGCATACGAGCCGATCGCGCGCGACCGCTGTTGATTCGGCCGCGATCTCCTGGCAGCGTCGTATGGGGACCGGGCACGACCTGCGCGTTCTCTTTCGAGGAGGGTGCTGGGAACATCACCATAGATGGCCTCATCATGGACGGCTACAGACTCGGCCAGACGGGCATCTACTGGCTCGGCCGTGCCCACGACATCACCCTGAATGACATCACAGTTCGCAACTCCACAGGCGACGGGGACAACTCATGGGCCCTCTACATCTCCTCCGATGGCACGGCCGGGCCGACCAACGTCGTCGCAAACCGCTGGGTCGTCGACGGTGGCAACCGGGGCCTTGGGGGCCTGCAGAGCAACCACGACCCGAATGCGCGCGATTTGACGGCCAATGGCTGGACCGTAACGCGCGCGTCGTACGCGCTGTACGTCAACTCGGACGCCTCGAGCCTCAGGTTCGAGGACTGGGTCATTCGCGACAGCGGCAAGTGCACTTGGGAGTGCCTGGTCGTAGACGCCGTCAACGCGTCGGGCATCATCCGCGGCTTCCGCTCCATTTCGTCGGGCACCCACATGCACGCGTACATCGTTGCTCCCATGCGCGACGATGGCGGTAACACCTGGGACTGATCCCGTCCCTCGACTCGCGGCAGGATCGTTCCTCCACTCGGAGAGAGTCGCATGGCGCAGCACGGTGGCCGGGCGAGACCGCTCAGCGAAGAGGCTCGGCGGCTTCCGGCTTGGCGTCCTCCAACCAGGCCGAACGCCAGTACGAATACACGTCGCGAGGGCAGAATGCGTGGTAATCGCCGCGGCAGGTGACCCCGTCGAGTATTGTGCAGTCCCTCAATCGGAGCATCCTGCCGCTCCGGTCGTCGATGATGTGCTCCACGCTGCCGACAACCCGGTGAACCTCGCCGCAGTACGGCACCATCTCGTCACTGAACGAGAGGCCTCTATCGCGCCTGGTGGCATCCAGCTTCGCCTCTATCTCGGCCCGTGAGCGAATCCGCACAGCACGACCCGGCTCGACCGGGCCCGCGAGCGGCGGAGCGGCAATCCCGCCGGTGATAGTGAGCCTGTCCGCTCCGCGGACAATCCGCCGGACCCTTCCTTGCGCGCGTTCGGCCCAGACGCGCGCCATGCGGCCAATGCCCACGTTGCCGGAAGCGATGTCGGCCGCGTACTGTCGCAGGTCCCATCTCGAGAGCGGCAACGTCGCCTCGTGGAGGCTCGTCGCCTGGCACGCGTACCGCTCGTCGGGGGACGAGCCGCCGACACGGGCCGCGGCGCGTACGGCGTCCACCGTGCACGCCGCGCCCGGCGATGCCGAGCTTCCCTGCGGACGCCGACGTGTCGAAGTGCGGCCCTTGTTGATCGGCTGCAGCCACGCTTCTTTCCAGTAGATCAGGCACCTGGCCTGACATCCCCCGTGCTCGCTGCCATCGCAGCGGATTCCCTCAAGGAAGACCGCCCGCTCCATCCTGCGGACCCCGGCATGCGCCAGCGTGTCGCACGTCTTGTGCGCCGCTCGATAGACTCGAACCGTCCGCCCGCAGTAGCCGATCATCTCCGGCATGAACGGAAGCCCGTCCAGTCGACCGGCTTCGTCGAGCGTGAGCAGGATCTGCTCAGGGCTCCGGATCACGACCGGGTCGCCTGCCCGAAGGGCCAGTTCGCCTCCCTCCTCTCACCCCGTCCGGAGCCGCTCGGGGCTCGCGGCGAGGACATAGTATGCCGCCGGCCAAGTCCGTTACCTGGGTCGCAACCTCATCGGACTAGCAGTCGACGGCGCGTCACCGACGATACGCGGCCAGGGTGCTCAGCCAGGGTGCGAGCCTGGGCTCGGGGCGACGGCCTCATGAGCCGAGAGCGCCTCGTACAGCCCCAGGAGTCGCGCGGCCTCCGTCTCCCAGTTCCACCGCCCGCGGGCAGCCGCCTCGCAGCGGACGCGCCAGGCTCGCCGCTCGTCCTCGCTCTGGCCCAGGACCATGCTGATCGCCCGCGCGACATCCTCCGTGTTCGCCTGGTCACAAAGGACCCCGAGAGGACCGTCGGGACCGGCGAGGACCCTTCGGAGGATTGGCAGGTCGCTCGCCACGACCGGCGTGCCGGCGGCCAGACACTCAAACAGCTTGTTGGGTGACGAATAACAATCGTTGAGCGTCGTGCCCGGGTTGACCATGAGACCAACGTCCGCCGAGGCGATCCATTCCAGCAGCAGGCCCGGCGGGACCGGCCCGAGCACGTGGACGTGCCCTCTCCACGGTACTCGACGGGACCACTCCAGGTACGTTTCGCGCATCTCGCCGTAACCGAGCAGGACGAGATGCCGCTCCGAAAGGCGCGGGTCGCGAAAAGCGTCGAACAACCGCTCGATGCCTCTGCCGGCCACCAGGCCGCCGTGGTAGAGGGCGATCG
>JAJYMP010000241.1 GCA_021786915.1 Chloroflexota bacterium | reverse complement strand
CGCGCGGCGGGCGCGGAGCACGTCGTTGTCCACCATCGGCATGACGTGCCCGGGGGCCAGCAGCTCGTTGGTGAGGAAGTAGTTCTGGAGGCTGTGAAGCATCTGGAACTGGCGCTCGAACGGGATGAGCTCGTTGGTGGCCGGGTCGAAGTTGCCGTCGATCGCCGGGACGATCACGAGGTCGATGTTCGGCTGGCCCTGGTACAAGCTCCAGGAGGGCATGACGGGGCCCCAGAACTTCTCGACGCCCTTGTTCGGGGCCGCCTTGTCGGAGCGCTCCGTGCCCTCGGTCCGCCTGACGAGGAACGTGTCCACGGAGCCCGCGACGGCGCGCCCGTCCTCGCTGATGACCGTGGTCTCGGACGCGACCTGAAGCGCGCCGCGGACGCCGGCCTCGATGAGGCCCATGCTCTTGCCGTGGTTGGACTCGCCGCCGAGAAACAGGAACGTCTTGCCGCGGTAGTTGACCGCGGCGCTGTGGGAGGGGTGGAGCCCGGCGGCCTCCATGCGCAGCGCCAGCACCGCGACGATGACCTTCTGGATCGGGCCGGCCGGCCAGGCGCCCGTGAACGTGACCCTGTTGCCGTCGTAGCGGACGGACTTCTCGCCGTCCTGATCCCAGACGATGTCCGGGCCATCGAGCGTGACCTCGGGGGAGATGCGAACGTCCGCGAGGCGGTAGTTGAGGAACGAGAGGTCGTCGAGCACGTGCGTCCGCGGCTGACCGCCGATGACGTCGACTCGGAGGCGGGCGGCTCCTGCCGAGAACTCCTCGGTCAGCTGGGGTGTTGCGTTCACGCGTGCTCCTTGGGGCGGTCCGTTGCGCTGCCGATCCGGGTCTCTCGGGTCC
Source organism: Chloroflexota bacterium (assembly GCA_021786915.1). Next base: position 16,965 of record JAJYMP010000241.1, on the reverse strand, counting down.
GACCGCCGCCCGCGGCCACTTCGGCGCCTGCGCGCTCCGCCCCGGTCTCGGCGACCGTCCGGCCAGCCGGCGACTCGGCGAACATCTCGCTGGCAAGGCGGAAGTGGCGGCGAACGGCCTCGCTCGTCTGGTCGGGGTCGCCGCCGGCGAGGGCGTCGAGGATCGGCTGGTGCAGGTTGGCCATCTCAGACGGGTTGATGTGGTGGGCGACGAAGGTGATGTACGTCCGGGACATCGGCTCCAGGAACCGCCAGACGCGGTTCAGCGTGGCATTGGCGGAGATCTGCATGAGGCGGCCGTGGAACGTGGCGTCGACATGGGCCTCCGCCAGGGCGTCGCCGGCAGCAGCGGCGCGTTGCATCTCGCCGATGTAGCCCTGGAGCTCCTCGACGTCCGATTGGGACACGAGCGGCAGGGCGAGCCTGGCCCCGAGGGACTCCAGCTCCGCCCGCACGCCGTACGCCTCGGCCAGCTCAGCCCTCTCGGGCTGGCGGACCCTGGCTCCCTGGAACGCGGTGCTCTCCACGACGCCGAGGGCCTCGAGGTCGCGCAGAGCTTCCCGCACCGGGGCCTGGCTCACGCCGAGCTCTCGGGCGACCCGCGTCTCGACGATCCGCGATCCCGGCGGGTAGTGGCCGGAGAGGATTCCCTGCAAGAGGTAATCCTTGACCTGGTCACTGAGGACGCTCCGGGTGATCGGGGCCATGGCGGTCAGCATCTCCACGACTGCGGGCTGGCGGCGGCCGGAGCCGCCGCCAGCTCTGGCCCTAGAGGATGACGACGATGCCGGAGTTGCCGTCTACGTGGAGACGGTCGCCGGTCTTGATGCGCGTGGTGCCCACCGAGGTGCCCACCACCGCGGGGATGCCGTACTCACGAGCGAGCACTGCCGGGTGCGAAACGGTTCCGCCGGCGTCGGTCACCACCGCGCTGATCTTGCCATAGAGGACCTGCCAGGCCGGGTTGGTCATCTGGCAGACGAGGATCTCGCCCTCCATGAGACTGTCGAACTCGGCTTCGGACATGACGACGCGCGCCACGCCGTCGACGGTGCCCGGTGAGCCGGCGATGCCGGTCACCTGGCCCTGGATCTGCACCTGCGAGCGGGTGAACTTGTCAGGGAAGCCCCACAGGTTGAGGTACGGGAAGGCGAGCTGCGACGCCGTGACGGAGCCGACCCAGTCGCGCGGCTGAATCTTCTCCGCCGCCGCCCGCTTGGCCCTCGCGGCCGACGCGATGGCCCGCCCGTCGATCCCGGTCGGGTTGCCGATGAATGCCCGCAACTCGTTGTAGCGGAACAGGATCACGTCGTCCGCTGCGTCGAGGACGCCCATCTGGACGAGCTTCTCGCCGATCGCGATCAACACGAGGCGGACGTGGGCGTTGGCGCCCTGGTCGATGTAGAAGTGGTGGTCCGGGGTGAGCGGCGCCATCCTGAGATTGATCTCGTTGGCGGCGCGCATCTCGTCGAGCGCCTCGCCCTCGAGCCCATCGAGGATCTCCACCGCCGCCGCGTCGATGTCGGCCCTGAGCGCGGCGATCTTGGTCGGGTAATCGTAGTCGGAAGCGTACTGATCGCGGACGAGCTGGACCACGGGGACCATGTCCTCGCGGAAGCTCGGGAAGATGAACTCGTGGCTCCAGACGGCGTGCCAGCCGAATTCCTTCTGGTACGGGACCACGCGCTCGTCGATGAAGCGGCGGCCGCGCTCGGTGGCCTTCAGGGCGGGGAGGATCTCGGTGGCGGCCGGGGCGGCGAAGGCGGAGGACAGGGCCGCGTCAGCCTTGACCTCCTCCTTCATCTCCCAGATGGCCTTGATCTTGTCCCAGTTGCGATCGTTGGCCGAGTTCTGGAGCCGCCCCAGCAGGACCTCGTCGACCTTGCCGTGCGTCTTCTCCATGACCGCGCGGAGGTTGAGCGTCGCGCTGAGCTGCGCGAAGTTCAGCATCCAGTGGATCTTCCAGTGACGGTCGTGCATGTCGATGGCGTCCTCGAGGAGGACGGCCACCTCGGCCAGGGAGAGCTGATCCTTCTGGTCCAGCATGGCCTCGATGTAGTCGAAGTTCCGCTGCATCTCGGGCACGAAGCGGGTGCGCCACCACTCGGTGAACTTGAGGCCGTACACGGGCAGGACCGCCCCGAGGTAGGCGCCGATCTTGCCCGCATAGGCGTCATCCTCTGGGACGATGGCGCGGGTCTCGTAGTTGTACTCCTGGGTCGCGGCACTCAGACCGGCCATGGCGGGAATGGCCGCCGTGTAGAGGTAGCCGTTGATGTTCTTGTAGATCCAGTCCGTCGCGAACGGTGTGCCGAAGCGACGGAACATGTGGTCGCAGGAGAGCCACCAGCCGCCGATGTCCTCGTACATCGGGCTCAGCGGCTTGGGGCAGTGCAGGTCGTCGTAGACCCAGAAGAGCTCCTTCTCCTTCTCGTACACCCAATCCACCGGAAAGGTCTCGTCTCCGAGGAACTGGCCGAGGATCTCTTCGTTCAATGCAAGTGCCACGTAGTCACTCCTCCGGGGCAGCCCCGGTGTCGCTGGTGGACGTCGATGCCGACGCTGGCGGCTCGGGCGGACAGGTGGGCCGCCCGCACGATCACTGTTCGTCCTGCGCCGTCATTCCTCCGTGCGCTGCCTGTCGTTTCGATGACCTCAAGCAGGTGGGTCAGCGGGGCCCGCGGATTCGGGCAGAAGCCCGGACCCGGCCCGATGCGAGCTCTAGGCGGCCTTGGCCGCGGGCTGAACGGAGGCGCCCTGGACCGGGCGCGGGAACAGGATCACGACGTTGAACCAGCCGAGGAACGCGCCGAGCAGTCCGGCCAGAATGGCGCCGACCGCGGCGAGGGCCGGCAGCAGGTTCGCGTCCATCCCGGCGGGCGCCGCCTTGACGAATGCTCCGGTGAAGAAGACGGCGAGGCCCATCGAGATTCCGTTGAAGAACGGCAGCGTGCCGGTCTGGGTCACCGGGAACCACTTCATGGCGTAGATGAAGAAGCAGAAACCGACGAAGCAGGTGATGAACAGGGCGGCGTTGTTGAGCGTGAAGCTCCAGTCGCCCATGGTCACGATCGAGCCTGTGCCCATCGCGCTCGACAGGAGCATGTAGGCCGTCATGATGATCGCCGCCACGAGCACGCCCAGGATGTAGGCCGGGACCATCGTCTTCAGCACCGAGGGCGTGGCGCCCATCGCGAAGTACTCGGCCCAGACGATGAACGACGCCCAGATCGGAAGGGCGTAGTTGCCCAGCCAAATGCTGAACGGGAGTGACAGGCAGACGGTGATCGCAACCGCTAGCCAGAGCGGCACGGTGTTCTTGGTCTCCGTGGCCACGTGAGTCCTCCATCCTGATCGGTGCCCGTCCATCTGAGGGCACGCCGACCCGGCAGATCGTCCTGCCGGCCGCAAGGCTCGGTTTCGCGGCGTCTGCAAACTAGGGCCAGAGGTCACTTTCATCGATCATCGATTATCGGTGATACTCCACGCGGCGCTGACCGGAGGTTCGGATCGGGCCACCCCGGTGCCTGGAGGCCCACGCGCGATGACCACGGCCACCCTGCGGATCGACAGCCCGCTCCTCCGGACGAGCCGCGTCGGGACCACTGACTACTGGAACGACTCGTGCGCCCTCGGCGAGCTCGCCTACGCCATCGACCGGGGCGCCGTCGGGGCGACGTCCAACCCGCCGATCGTGCTCGACGTCATCGGCAAGGAGAAGAGCCACTGGTCGCCGCGCCTGCGAGAGCTCAACGCTGCGAACCCGGGCTGGACGGAGACCGACCTGGCGTGGACGGTCGTCGAGGAGATGGGCGTCCGCGGCGCAGCCCTGCTCGCCGGGATCCACGCGGAGACCGGCGGTCGCAAGGGCTGGCTCTCGCTGCAGGTCGACGCAGCCAACCACTCCGTCCCCAACCGCATGGTGGAGCAGGCCGTCCACCTCGCAAGCCTGGCTCCCAACATCCAGGTGAAGCTCCCGGCCACGTCCGCTGGCATCGTGGCGCTCGAAGAGGCCACCGCGCGCGGGGTCAACGTCAACGCAACGGTCTCGTTCACCTTGCCGCAGGCGATCGCGGCCGCCGAGGCCATCGAGCGCGGGCTTGCCCGGCTCGAGGCGTCCAGCGGCGACGCCTCGCGTCTCGCGCCCACGGTCGTGATCATGATCGGCCGGCTCGACGACTGGCTCAAGGCGGTCGCCGACCGCGACCTGCTCTCGATCAAGCCGGGCGTCCTCGACTGGGCGGGCATCGCGATCATGAAGCGCGCGAACCGCATCTTCGTCGAGCGCGGCTTCCGCAGCCGCCTGCTGGCTGCCGCCTTCCGCCACCACCTGCACTGGACCGAGCTGGTCGGCGGCCGCGTCATCCTGACGATCCCGCCCGCCTGGCAGGTTCGCTTCAACCGGAGCGGGATCGAGCCGTCCAGTCGCCTGGACCTGCCGGTGGACCCGGCGATCCTGCGCGAGCTCGCCGCCATCCCCGACTTCCGGCGCGCGTTCGAGCCCGACGGCATGACGCCTGAGCAGTTCGACTCGTTCGGCGCCACCGTGCGCACCCTCCGCGGGTTCATCAAGGCATTCCGGGACGTGGAGGGCGTCGTCCGCGACACCGTGCTCCCGAATCCCGACATCCGACCCGCCTGACCATCCGGCCGACCCTGCCCAGGAGACGCAATCGTGACTAGTGAGTCCACCGGCAGCAAGTCCACCGGCGCCGCGGCTCGGCCGTGGCGTGCGGATGAAGCCCCCGACACCCCCACGAGCCGCACCGCCACTGCCTGGAGACCACGATGAGTTCTGTCGACGCATTCAAGCTGGACGGCCGGGTGGCCTTCGTGTCGGGCGGCGGCGGGGCCATCGGCTCTGCAATCGCGAGCCACCTCGCGGGCGCGGGCGCCAAGATCGTCATCGGCGAACTGGACGCCGCGCGCGCCGAGGCGGCGGCCGAGAAGGCCCGGGCGCTCGGCGTCGAGGCGGCCTCGTTCGCCACGGACGCGACGAACGAGGCCGCGGCGGAGGAGGTCGTCGCCAAGACGATCGAGAAGTTCGGCCGCCTCGACATCCTGGTCAACGCCGTCGGCGGCGGGGCCGGAACGGTGATCTTCGACGCCCAGGTCTACCCGCGCGAAGCGTGGGACTGGATCCTCGAGCTCAACCTCCGGAGCACGCTGGTCGCCACGCAGCCGGTCGTCCGTCAAATGATCAAGGCGGGCCGCGGCGGCCACATCGTAAACATCTCGTCGGTCCGGGCCCAGCTCGGCATCAACACGGGCTACTCTGCCTATGTGGCCGCCAAGGGCGCCGTGAGCTCCCTCACGCGCCAGTGGGCGACCGAGTGGGCCAAGTACAGCATCAACGTCAACGCCATCGCCCCCACGTTCGTGGACACCCCCCAGGTGGCCATGCTGCTCGGCAACGCAGCGTTCAAGTCCGGCGTCGTCAGCCGGATCCCGCTGGGCAGGGTCGGCGAGACCGGCGACCTCGTCGGGGCCGTGCTCTTCTTCGCATCGGATGCCTCGGCCTTCGTCACCGGCCAGATCCTGACCATCGACGGCGGGCTGACCGCGACCCAGTGAGTCCAAAGGAGCTCGACGCCATGGAAGCCGTGACGCCCAACCTCATGACCAACACCGGCCTCCGCGGCTGCAACCCGAGCTACGTGGTCACCTCGGACGGCGTGGTCGTCATCGACACGCCCCAGCTGCCGACGAAGGCCGTGGCCATGCGGGCCGAGGCGGAGTCGCACGGCCCGATCCGCTACATCATCAACACCGAGCACCACGTCGACCACATCTTCGGCAACTACTACTTCAAGGGCGCCGGGACCGTGGTCAACCACAGGGGCCTGTACGACCTGTTCATGACGGTCTACCCGGAGCTCGATCCGTTCGCCTACGCCTACGAGTCGCTGCCTGGCCCGAACGCCAAGGGGACCGACCTGGACGCGGCCGAGGGCCTGGCCCTCTGGCCGGACCGCGACCAGTACTACGCGGACCCGAACAAGGGCAAGATCGTGTTCACCGGCGACCTCACGCTGACGGTCGGCGACCACACCTTCAACCTCCTCCACACACCCGGCCACACCCCGGGCCAGATCGCCGTCCACGTCCCGGAGGAGCGCGCCGTCTTCACGGGCGACACGATCTTCTCGCAGTGCCAGACGTGGTTGATGACCTCAAACGTGGACCAGTGGATCACGTCCCTGGACCGGATCCGCGCCCTGGACGTCGATCACGTCGTGCCCGGTCACGGTCCCGTGCAGACCAAGGCGTACATCGAGGTCCAGCGCTCGATGCTCTTGGAGTGGAAGACGGCCGTCGCCGTGGCGGTCGGCAAGGGCTGGTCGCGCGAGGAGACGATCGCGCGAGTCAACTTCCGCGATCGCCTGCCGGTCGATATCGGACAGGGCTACATGATGGATTACATCCAGACCCTCAACGCCGGCTCGCTCTGGGACAAGCTCACGGCCGTCCCGTCGCGGGTCTGACAGCCTCGGCGCAGGGAGAAGGGAAGTCCGGCCCGTGAGCTACGTCTTCGCCTACGACCACCCGCACGGCCTCCCGCTGCCGGAGCTCCTGCAGCTCGTTGGCGGCAAGGCCGCGAACATCGCGGTGATGGCCACCGAGCTCGGCCTGCCCGTCCCGCCGGCCTTCGTGGTCACGACGGCCGCGTGCCGCCAGTACCTCGCCGCAGGCTGGCCGGATCGGCTTGACGGCGAGCTGCGCAGCCACATGGCGCGCTTGGAGTCGGTGCTGGGCCGCCAGTTCGGCAGCTCGTCGGATCCGCTGCTGGTGAGCGTCCGCTCGGGCGCGCCCGTCTCGATGCCCGGCATGATGGACACGATCCTCAACCTCGGGCTGACCGACGCGACCGAGGCGGGGTTGGCCGCGGCGACCGGGGACGCGGCGTTCGCCGCCGACTGCCACCGCCGCTTCCGGGCGATGTACCGGGACGTTGTGGGGTTCGATGCACCGGCCGATCCGTGGGACCAGCTCCGCGGCGCGGTCGAGGCCGTGTTCCGCTCCTGGAACAGCGACCGCGCCAAGGCCTACCGGAAGCACGAGCGGATCCCGGACGACCTCGGCACCGCGGTGACCGTCCAGGCCATGGTCTTCGGCAACCGCTGCGAGCGGTCCGGGACCGGCGTGCTGTTCACCCGCAATCCAGCCACGGGCGAGAACGAACTCTACGGCGACGTGCTGTTCCAGGCGCAGGGCGAGGACGTTGTCTCGGGCACTCACAGGACGATGCCGATCGCGGTGCTCGACGAGCGCCTGCCCGAGGTCGGGGCGGAGCTGCGGTCGTATGCCGCGGAGCTCGAGCGCCACTACCGGGACCTGTGCGACATCGAGTTCACGATCGAGCGCGCCAAGCTCTGGATGCTCCAGGTGCGCGTGGGCAAGCGCAGCCCGCAGGCGGCCCTCCGGATTGCCCTCGACATGGCGAACGACCCGGACTTCCCGCTGTCGCGGGCGCAGGCAGTCGAGCGGGTGGCCGCCATTCTCGCCGACCCGCCGACGACCACGACCGAGGACCCAGGTCAAGCCGAACCGCTCGCCACCGGCCTGCCGGCGTCGCCGGGCATTGCATCGGGCGAGATCGCCCTGACGCCGGGTGCCGCCGCCGAGGCCGGCGAGGCCGGGCGTTCCGTCATCCTCGTCCGCTCCGAGACGTCGCCCGACGACGTTCACGGGATGGCCAAGTCAGCCGGCATCCTGACCTCGAGCGGGGGCCTCGCAAGCCACGCCGCCGTGGTCGCCCGAGGCTGGGGGATCCCAGCGGTCGTCGGCGCCGCCGATGTGCAGGTCGGCGAGGGCACCGTGGTGATCGGCGATCGGACCTTCCTCGCCGGGGAGCTCATCACGATCGACGGCACCCGTGGCGGCGTCTACGCAGGGCAGATCGGCGGCACGCCCGTCGTCGTGCCCGAGGCGGAGACGCTGCTCGCGTGGGCCAGCGAGCTGGGCATCGCCATCGGCGAGCCGGCCGCCGATCGGGCGGTGCCCGACGAAACGCCGACCACCGACCCGGGCGAGGGTCCCGGGATCGCGAGCGACGACGCGATCCGCGCCCTTGCGATCAAGGGATTCGCCGGGCCCGACGCCCTGGCGCTCGCCCTACTCGTGACGAAGGAGGAGGCGCAGGCGCTGATCGAGGAGCTCATCGCGGGCGGCATCGCGGAGAGCGCCGTCGGGTCGTTCCGGCTCACGGCCGCGGGCAAGGACCGGGGCGCGGAGCTGATCAACGCGGATGGCGCCGAGTGGGGCGCCGAGCGGTCGCTGGCGGCGCTCGATGGCTTCATCCTGCTCGACCAGCGCATGAAGGACGTCGTGACCGCCTGGCAGACGCGCGAGGTGGACGGCGTCCAGACATTCAACGACCACACCGACGCCGCCTACGACGCCGAGGTCCTCGCGCGCCTGGCGGCGCTGCACGCCGACACAGACGCCTGGCTCTCGCCGCTCACCGCCCGGCTGCCCCGGCTCGCGAGCTACCAGGCGCGCCTCGGGAGCGCGGTCGCCCAGGCGACCGGCGGGAACGGGCGCTATGTGGCGTCGCCTCGCGTCGACAGCTACCACAGCGTCTGGTTCGAGCTGCACGAGGACCTCATCCGGCTCTCTGGCAGGACCCGAGCCGAGGAAGTCGCGACGGGTCGCGCGTGATCGCTCGGCGCGGGGCGCGACCGGGCCGGGCCGGGTCATCCAGTTCGCAGATGCCAGCTGTTTCGCAGGGAGGATCGATGTTCAAGCGGATCGATCGCACCGAGGCAGAGGTCATGGAGCTCCCGGGACGGACGTGGCGCTCCTATCTCGGTCCTCAGAACACGCCGACGCGCAACTCCTCGATGGGGACCTCCTTGTTCCCACCCGGCTCCTGCCCGCCCGGCCACGTCCACCCGGCCGAGGAGGAGACCGTCTACTGCATCTCCGGCCGCGGCCGGCTCGTGAGCCCCGAGGGCAATGCCGAGTTGGAGCCAGGCGTCGCGGTGTGGATCCCCGCCGGTCTGTTCCACGCCACAGAATGCGACGGCCCGGAGCCGCTTGAGCTCCTGTGCTCCTTCTCGCCGCCGGTCGCCGCAGGCTCGTACGAGCGCCGCGGGCCGGCATGAGATGAACGCACTCCCGGCGGTCCCCCCGCCCGCCGACATCGCCGGCCTCGAGGAGGTCGCACGCCGGATCAGGGTCGAGGTCGTTCGCACGATCAACGCCGTCCGTGTCGGGCACATGGGCGGCTCGCTGTCGGAGGCGGACCTCCTCGCAGCACTCTACTTCGGCGTGCTGCGGATCCGCCCCGACGAGCCCGGCTGGCCGGACCGCGACCGGTTCGTCCTCTCGAAGGGGCACGCCTCAGTGGGGCTCTACGCCGCGCTCGCGCTGCGCGGGTACTTCCCGGTCGAGGAGCTCCGCACGTTCGACCGGATCGGCACGCGACTCCAAGGGCACCCGGACATGACCCGACTGCCGGGCCTCGACATGTCCACGGGCTCGCTGGGGACGGGCATCTCGGCCGCGGTCGGCATGGCGCTCGCTGCGCGGCTCATGGGGACCGGGAGCCGGACCTTCGCGCTGCTCGGCGACGGGGAGTGCCAGGAGGGCTCGGTCTGGGAGGCAGCGATGGTCGCCGCGCGGTACGGCCTCGACCAGCTGGTCGCGATCGTGGACCACAACAGGCTCCAGCAGTTCGGCTGGCAGGGCGACGCGCCTGAGCACCGTCTGCCGCCCGAGGAGCCGGGCGAACTGGTTCGCAAGTGGGCTGCGTTCGGGTGGCGCGTGCTCGAGATCGACGGGCACGACATGGGTCAGGTCGTCGCGGCGCTTGCGTCCGCGACCGACGAGCCGGACGGCCGCCCGGTCGCGATCATCGCCAACACGATCAAGGGCCGAGGCCTCTCGTTCGCCGAGGGCGAGTACCTCTGGCACGTGAAGGTTCCGACGGTCGCCGAGTACGCCCAGGCGCTCGCCGAGCTGGGCGAGTCCGCAGCTGCCGAGCCGGAGGCCACGCGATGACGCTCCCGATGGGCCGCGCGATGCGCGAGGCGTTCGGCGAGACCGTGACCGCGCTGGCCGACGCGGATCGCCGGATCGTGATGCTCGACGGGGACCTCGGCACCTCCACGCGCGCCGAGGTCTTCCAGCGCGCGCACCCTGAGCGCTTCCTCCAGATGGGGATCGCCGAGCAGAACATGCTGGGCGTGGCAGCCGGCCTCGCGAGCTGCGGGATGGTCCCGTTCATCAGCACGTTCGTGGCGTTCGCAGTCGTCCGGCCGCTGGACCAGATCCGCGTCCTCATCGCCCAGCCGCGCATGAACGTCAAGATCACCGGCGGCTACGCGGGCCTGTTCGTGGGCGCCGCCGGCAAGACCCACCAGATCGTGGACGACATCGCGATCATCCGGGCGATGCCGAACATGGTGACCATCTCCCCCGCCGACGACGTCGAAGCGGCCCAGGCGATCCGCTGGGCTGCCGCCTACGACGGCCCGGTGTACATCCGTCTCGTGCGGGACCCCACACAGCGCCTGTTCGGCGAGGACCATGTGTTCGACCCGGCCCGGGCGGTGGTCGTCCGCGAGGGCGCCGACGTGGCGTTGATCAGCACCGGCGCCCAGACGCCCAGGGTCGTGGACGCGGCGGAGCTGCTCGCAGCGCGCGGGATCGACGCACACGTGCTTCACGTCTCGACGCTCAAACCGCTCGACGTGGCCTCGATCGTCGCCGCCGCCGAGCGGACGAACCTCGTCGTCACCGTCGAGGAGCATTCGGTGATCGGTGGGCTCGGCGGCGCGGTCGCGGAGACGCTCGGCGAGCATTGGCCGACGACGATGAAGCGGCTCGGGCTGCAGGACGTGTTCGGGGAGTCGGCGTCCAACGCCGACCTGCTCGATCGGTTCGGCCTCTCGCCCAAGCGCGTCGCGGAGCAGGTCTCCGCTTTCCTCGACACCGCACCCCATCGCTGACGCCCCGCCCGCGCCGCCCCGGCGGCCCGGCAGAACCACCGGAGGTCCCCCGTGCCCACCGCCGCCGACACCACGCCCGACCGGACCGCCATTCCGGCCACGATGGAGGCGCTCGTCGTCCTCGAGCCCGGCCGGCTCGAGATCCGCGAGGTCCCCGTGCCGGCCCCCGGCCCCAACGAAGTCCTCGCCAGGGTCAGGGCGGTCTCGATTTGCGGGACCGACGCGCACCTCATCCACGGCGACTACCCCGGGTTCTGGCCTCCGTCCTTCCCGTTCATCCCGGGTCATGAGTGGGCCGGCGAGATCGCGGCGCTCGGGCCCGGCGCGGCGCTCTACGGGTGGAAGGTCGGTGACCGGGTCGCCGGCACCTCGCACGACGCCTGCGGCGTCTGCCAGAAGTGCGTCGAGGGCCAGTACAACCTGTGCGAGAACTACGGAAGGCCCGGGCTCCACAAGCAGTACGGGCACAACCACCAGGGCGCCGACGCAACCTACGTGGTGCAGGGCGTGAAGACGATCTTCCGGCTCCCAGACGGGCTGACGTTCGACGACGGCGCGCTCGTGGACCCGGCGTCGATCGCGCTCCACGTCGCCAACCGCGGCGGCGTCCGGCCGGGCGACACCGTGGCCATCACGGGCGCCGGGACGATCGGGATGCTGGCGGGCGACGCGGCGCTGGTCCGCGGCGCTGGCCGGGTCATCGTCGTCGGTCGCGGGTACCGCCTCGCAAAGGCGGCGTCCATGGGCTTCGAGACCGTGGACTCCACGGCTGGCGACGCCGTCACGACCGTCCGGGCGATGACCGGCGGCCTCGGCGTCGACGTCGCGCTCGAGTGCGCGGGCGCGCCCGAGACGGTCAACGCGGCGCTCGGCATGCTCCGGCGCGGCGGGCGGTGCGCGGCTGTGGGCATCCCCACCGAGGGCGTGACGATCGGGTTGCAGAGGCTCGTGCTTGACGAACTGGAGCTGGTCGGGTCGCGGGCGTCGGCGGGCGAGATGCGGAGGGTCATGCCACTCGTTGAGCAGGGACGCGTGCGCGTGCGCGAGATGGTCACGCATCGCTTCTCGCTCACCGACTACCCGAGGGCGCTCGCCACGTTCAACGATCGGGCAGGCGGCGCGATCAAGATCATCGTCAACCCATGACGCGGGCCTCACGATCCTGCTTGCCGCGGGCACCAGCTGGCCGCGGGGCACCAGTGGCGAACCCGCACCACATCCTCACCGCACAGCTGCTCGCCGTGGGCATCGAGCTCACGCCCGGCGAGACGCGCGATTCCGACGGCGGGGGGCTCGCGGCTTGACCCGGACTCGGTCGTGGCGAACCGGACGCCGGGCGCCGCGGCGGTTGCCGCCACCGCATCGCCCCACGTCGTCTCGCGCTCGGCCCAGATGTAGCCCAACCCAGTGCGGCGCGGAGCGTGGCCTCGGCGTCCGCCGCGACCTCAGCCCCAGGCCGGAGCGCCCGTCCCGCGGCGTCGACCTCGTCGACCGCGGCGATCCGAGGGCCGCGCCAGTCGGGCGCGCAGGCGAGCGGGCCGAAAGCCGGCACATCCTCAACCTGCGACTGTTTCGCGCGGGCCGCACGGACGCTACCGGGCCGCGGTGAGAACGGCGCCGGAGTGTGGCCCGGAGCCGCCTACGCGGGCTCGAGCAACAGGGACCGCAGCCGCTGCCGCGCGGCATCCTCGGGAGCGAGGCCCGGCAGGATCGCCGAGCGGTAGACAGCCCGGTCCGCCGGCGCATCCCGCCGCCAGCCAGGTGGCCGCCGACGGAGCGGAAGTTGACGAGCCCGAGGAGCGGGGCGGGTCCCTCAGGATGCTCGTGGTGGCGCATCCGGCTCTGGCGCTTGACCGTAGATCGACCACACCACCACACGGTACGCCACGCGATGATCGGGCCTGAGCACCAGCCCCCACGCGACCGGGCACCGGAGATCGGTGACAGAATAGCGCCTCGGCGCGTTGACCACCCCTGGGAGCACGATGAGCTATCTCGACACCTTCAGCCTTGCAGGTCGCGTCGCATTCGTGCCGGGTGGCGGCGGTGCGATCGGCACTGCCGTCGCCAAGGCGCTCGCCGGGGCCGGCGCCCGCGTGGCGATCGCGAACCACACGCTCGACAAGGCCGAGGCGGCTGCCGAGGCGGTACGTTCGGCAGGCGGCGACGCGATCGGGCTGCAGGCCGATGCGACCGTCGAGGCCGACTGCGAGCGGGCAGTCTCCTCGACCGTCGAGCGGTTCGGGCGCCTGGACATCGTCGTCAACTGCGTCGGTGGCGGGGCCGGCAAGGTCCTGTTCGACGCTCAGGAGTACCCGAGGGACGCCTGGGACTGGATCATGGAGCTCAACGTCAGGGGCGTCCTGGTGCCGACGCAGGCGGCCGTGCGAGCGATGATTGACGCAGGTCATGGCGGCAGGGTCGTGAACATCAGCTCCGTCCGCGCCAAGCTGGGGATTGGCGCCGGCTACTCGGCCTACGTGGCGGCCAAGGGGGCCGTCGAGTCGCTGACCCGCCAGTGGGCGACCGAGTGGGCCCGTCATGGCATCAACGTCAACGCGATCTCCCCGACGTTCGTCGACACCCCACAGGTTGCGATGCTCCTGGATGATCCGACCTTCCGGGACGGTATCGTCCGACGGATCCCCCTTGGGCGCGTCGGCGCTACCGAGGACATGACCGGCGCAGTCGTCTTCCTGTGCTCCGATGCGGCCTCGTTCATCACGGGGCAAGTGCTCGGGATCGACGGCGGCCTCACGGCGACCCAGTAATCCCGCCGTCACGCGGGCATCCAGATCGGCAGGATGGTGCTCGAGCCCATCCGTGACCGCGCCCGTCCCGTCGGCAACCGGCCCACTGCCGATCGCCCGGGATGCCGAGCCACACGACCCTTGACGCATTCTTGAGGGGACCTTGCCCCAACCCCGATGGCATGTGGCGAGCCACCGCCGGAAAATGGCCTTCAGCACCGGCAGACAGCCCGGGCCGCCTCGCTCCTGCGAAGTCCATTGCCCGTTTGCGACGGACCCCTCTGGTGACGACCACCTCAAAGCCCACTGACGCCCTCGGCCTTCCGCCGAGCCAACGCGCCCCGCGAGTCCTCGTGGTGGATGACGAGCCGCCGATCGTTGACCTCATCGCCGGCTACCTCGACCGCGAAGGGTGGAGGGTGCGGACGGCTGGCGACGGCCACGAAGCGCTAGCCGAGGCCCACGAATTCGGGCCCGACGCGGTCATCCTGGACCTGATGCTGCCGGGCCTCGACGGCATCGAGGTCTGCAAGCAGCTCCGGACGTTCTCCGACGCCTACGTGCTCATGCTCACCGCCCGCAGCGAGGAGGTCGACCGGATCGTCGGGCTGGCGGTGGGGGCGGACGACTACCTGGCCAAGCCGTTCTCGCCGCGGGAGCTGGTCGCCCGGGTCAAGGCGCTGCTGCGGAGGCCGCGGACCGCTGCGCTGACAGCGAGTCCGGGCGCCCCGAGCCCGGGCCTGACGATCGACGCGGGGCGCCGCGTCGTGCGGGTCGACGGGCGACCTGTCGAGCTGACGGTGACGGAGTTCGACCTGCTGGCGGCGCTCGCTGGGGAACCCGGGATCGTCATGCCGCGCTCCCGCCTGTTCGACGCCGTGTGGGGCGAGGGGTACCTCGCCGACGACCACCTCGTCGACGTGCACATCGCGAACATCCGCCGCAAGCTCGGGGACGACCCGGCGAGCCCCCGCTTCATCGACACCGTCCGGGGCATCGGCTACCGGATGCGCGAGGCGCAGTGATGGTCCCCCGCTCGCTCCGGGCGCGGCTCCTTGCGGCCTTCGTCGCGGTCGCGGTCGCCGCGCTCGGCACGGTCGGCGTCGCGGTGCTCCTCGTCGGGCCGCCCTACTTCTCGGAGGCGATGGGCCACCTCCCGGGCGACCCCATGGGCCTGGCCATGGGGATGGCGACCCAGATGGCGTTCGTGGACGCGATGCGCCGGGCGCTCCTCGCGGCGACCGTGATCGCCCTCGTCACCGCAGCCTTGGTGAGCCTGGCTGTCGCGGCGCGGATCGCCCGACCCGTGACGCGGCTCGCCGACGCGTCGCGACGCATCGCCGCCGGGCACTACGCGGAGCGCGTCGACACCGCCGAGCCGGGCGAGATCGCGGATCTCGCTACCTCGTTCAACGACATGGCCGCCTCGCTCGAGGCGACGGAGCGGCGCCGGATCCAGCTGGTCGGCGACGTCGCACACGAGCTGCGCACACCCCTCTCGACGCTCGACGGATACCTCGAGGGGCTCGAGGACGGCGTCATCGCCCCGAGCGCGCAGACGTGGCACCTGCTCCGCGCCGAGACGGCCCGGCTGACCCGGATGGTGAACGAGCTCGCGGAGCTCTGGCGAGCGGAGTCGCACCAGCTCCCGCTGCACGCCGAGGACCTCGACGCCGCCGAGGTGGCGCGCGAGGTCGCCGCTCGCTTCGTACCTCAGGCAGCCTGCCGGGGCATCGCCATCGCGGTTCCCGGGTCGCACGTGGCCGTGAACGCCGACCGCGACCGGGTTGCCCAGATCCTGTCGAACTACCTCTCCAACGCGCTCCGCCACTCGCCCGACGGCGCAGCGATTGAGGTCCGGGCCTCCACGGCGGGCGGCTGCGGTCGGCTGTCGGTGACCGACCACGGGCCGGGCCTCGCCGCCGACCAGCTCGAGGCAGTGTTCGAGCGCTTCTACAGGGTCGACCCGGCGCGGACGCGGGCCGACGGCGGCGCTGGGATCGGACTCGCGATCGTTCGCGCCCTCGCCGACGCGATGGGCGGCCGGGCGTGGGCCGAGAGCGGCGGCCCGGGAGCCGGGGCGACGTTCATCGTCGACCTGCCGGCGGCCTGACGGGATCGAGCGGCCGGCCACCGGGGACGCTTCCGTCGCGCCTTGACCGAGTCTTGACCGGGATCTGACCCGCTCTCCATCGACCTCCCGTGACGCCCGGCCGATCATGGCATCGGCCCGATTCGGCCAGCACCGCATCGCAGGAGGCGCCGGCGCCGGCGCCAGGAGCACCGAACGTCCTCGCCGTGTTCATCACCGAGCCGGCCGCTGACGTGAAGAGGTACGCGCAGCGCGCCGGACGTCGACGGCAGGCCCGCTCAGCGCGGCCGCGGACAACCCGCTGGCAGCACCGCCTCATGTGCGCGTCAACCCGCCCGGGGGATCGCGGGCAGGCTCCGTCTGCGCAGCCGGAAGGCGGGTCCCGCAACACGACTGGAGCCCGGTCGGCATCGCTTCACCGTCCGTAGCCGCTGCCGTCCGTCGCTGCCGCCGCTCGACCCGCGACCGGAAGCAACTTGTCAGCTTGCTGGCCCAGCCTCGCCCGAGTGACCGCGGCGGCGGCGGCGGCCGTGCCCGGGGTCAGCTCCCGGGCGGCTCCCAGCCGCGGCGGGGAGCACGCACGCCAGGCCGAGGATCGCGGGTCCGGTAGAGGATGTACGGTCGCACCACGTAGCCGAGCGGCACGCTGAAGACGTGGACGAGGCGCGTGAACGGCCACATCGCGAACAGGGCGAGCGCCGCCAGCGCGTGGGCCTGGAAGGTCGGCGGAGCGGCGGCCATCAGGTCCGCCTGCGGCTGGAACAGCAGGATGCTCCGGACCCAGACGGAGACATCGGTGCGGTAGTCGTGGCCGATGCCGAGGGCGTTGAGCCCCACGGTGTTCACGAGCCCGATGGCGATGACCAGGCCGAGCACGACGTACATCGCCTTGTCGGCTGGGGTCGTGACCTGGAGGATGGACCGGGTCAGCCGACGCCGGGCCACGAGCATGACGAGGCCGGCGGCCGCCGCGATCCCCGCGACCGCCCCGGCGAGCGCCGCCACCGCGTGGTACAGCTCGTTCGGGATGCCGAGGGCCGCCGTCCACGACGCGGGCACGAGCAGGCCGAGGATGTGGCCCCCGAACACGGCGAGGATGCCGAAGTGGAACAGCGGGCTCGCGATCGCGAGCTGCTGACCCTCGTAGAGCTGCGAGGACCGGGTGGTCC
>JAJYMP010000369.1 GCA_021786915.1 Chloroflexota bacterium | reverse complement strand
CGGCCGAAGCGGCCCAGGTGGACATCTCGGGCAGCCTCGCGATCGCCATCCTCGCGCTGATCGCCGTCCTGCCCGAGTACGCGGTGGACCTCTACTTCTCGTTCACCGCTGGCGGCGACCCCACCTACACGCAGTTCGCGGCCGCGAACATGACCGGCTCGAACCGGCTGCTGATCGGCATCGGCTGGCCCGTCGTCGCGTTCGTCGGCTTCTGGGCGATGCGGCGGGCTCGACGCCGAGGCGCGGCGGAGCCCGTCGCGGCCAAGGGCGCGGGCCGCCGACAGCTGGCGGTCGTCCTGCCGCCTCGCAACCGCGTCGAGCTCGCGTTCCTCGCCGTCGCGAGCGCCTACGCGTTCCTCATCCCGCTGACCCGCTCCATCGCCTGGTACGACGCCGCCGTCCTGCTGGCTCTGTTCGCCGCCTACCTCTTCCGCGTGACCCGCGAGGGACGCGGCGAGCCCGAGCTCATCGGCGTGGCGGCGGACATCGCGCTCCTGCCGCGGCGCCAGCGTCGCGCGCTCGTCTCCGGTCTGTTCGTCGCTGCCGCGGCGATCGTCGTGATGGCCGCCAAGCCCTTCGCCGACGGCCTGGTCGCCACGGGCGAGACGCTCGGGATCGACCAGTTCCTGCTCGTGCAGTGGCTGGCGCCGCTCTCGTCCGAGGCCCCCGAGCTGATCGTGGCCACGATCTTCGCCTGGCGCCTGCACGCCGCCGAGGGGCTCGGGATGCTGCTCTCGGCCAAGGTCAACCAGTGGACGCTGCTCGTCGGGAGCCTGTGGGTCGCCTACACGCTGGGCGGCGGCGGGGGCGCGTCGCTGCCGCTCGACGAGCGCCAGACCGAGGAGTTCCTCCTCACGAGCGCCCAGGCCCTGCTCGCGTTCGCCGTCCTCGCCGACCGGCGGTTCGGGCTGTGGGAGGCGGCCGCGGTCCTCGGGCTGTTCGTCCTCCAATTCCCGTTCCCCACGACCGAGGTCAGGCTCGCCTTCTCCGTCGTCTACCTCGTCGTCGCGTTCGCGCTCCTCGTGCGGAAGCGGGGCCACCTCCCGGGCATCCTGGCCAGCATCGTCCGCTGGGATCGGCCGCAGGCGGCGTCGAGCGGGTCTCGGCCCGTCACGGCTGCGGACGACTGACAGGGCGCTGGTACCTCTACGCTGGGTGACGCGCCAGACCACGCAAGCTTTGAGACGTACACAATACGTCTTGACTTATGTACGCTCGCTGGCGAGCATCTGCGCATGGAGATCAAGCGCCGACGACTCCGCCGCCGCTCTGAACGCGCGTCAGCTCCGACACTCGTCGCGCACTGGCCGCAGGCGACGCTCGACGAGGGGGCGTTCAGCGTGGCCGGCCGCGCCGTCGGCGGGTTCGAGCTCGCGCCGGTCAGCCTCGAGCTCATGGCCGAGGGCGAGCGCGAGGCCGCGCTCGAGGCGCTGGCCGCCCTGTACGACGCGGTGCCGCGGCCGTTCACGCTGCTCTCGGTGCCGGCCGACCGGCCGCCGCACGAGCACCTGGGCACGGTCGAGGAGCGCCTCGCGTCGCGCCGGGCGCGCGACTGGTACCGCCCGTACGCCGCCCTGTACCGCGAGCTCGCCGCGGCGCCGCGACGTCCGCTTCGCCGGGCCTACCTGCTGCTCGACGCGCCGTCGGCGCCCGAGCTCGAGCGCGCGGCGGGCGTCGTCGGGCGCATGGCGGAGGAGCAGGGGACCGCGGCGCGGCCGCTCGACGGAGGCCAGATGGCGGCGCTCTGGGCGGACCTCGCCCGCGTTGGCGCGGCGTACCGCGTGGGCGCCGGGATGGCGGTCGGCGACGGCGTCCTCGGGGCGGCCGCGCTCGCCCGCCGCTGGCCGGCCGAGGTCGAGCCCGGCTGGCTCGCGCCGCTGCTCGCGGTGCCCGGCGTTGCGGCGGCCGCGATGCGGGTCCGCCCGCTGTCGCGCCCGGAGGCGATGGCGTTCCTCACCGCGCGCCTCCGCCAGGTGCGCGCCGCCGAGCGGCTGGCCGACGAGCGCGGCGAGCTCGCCGACGTCGCCCGCGAGCGGCTTGGCGCGACCACCGTGGCCGGCCGGCGGCGGGTCCACGCGGGCGAGGGGCGGGTGTACCTCGTCGACACGGTGTTCCTGCTCGAGGCGCCCGACCGGGCGAGCCTGCGCGAGCGCACCGAGCTCCTGCGCGTCGAGGCGAGGGGCGCCGACGTCGACCTCGAGCCCGCGACCTTCCGGCTCGCCGACGCCTGGGCCGCCGTCCTGCCAGGGCCCGCGCCGCGCCCGGTCGCCGAGCGCAACCTCGACTCGGGCTCCCTCGCAGCGTCCCTGCTCCACGCCGCGTCCGACCTGTACGAGCCCTCGGGCCACCTGTACGGGATCGCCCGGCGGTCCGGCGCCCCGATCGTGCTCGACCGGTTCGCCCACACCAGCCACAACGCGATCGTGCTCGGCCAGACCGGGACCGGCAAGACGATGTTCACCGGCGCCGAGATGGGGCGCTGCTTCCTGCGCGGGATCCGGGTCCTCGCGGTCGACCCGCTCGGCGACTACCGCCGGCTGACGGCAGAGCTCGGGGGCACGTACCTCGAACTCGCGGGCGGGGCCGGGCTCAACCCGTTCGCGCTTTCCGGTTCCGCCTCCGAAGTCGGCCTGACAGCCAAGCTCGCCGCGCTGACCCGCCTGGTGGCGGCGATGACCGGGGGCCTCGCCCGCGACGAGCGCGCGCTCCGGGACCGGGCGCTGCGCGCCGTGTACGAGGCGGCGGGCATCGGGCCCGATCCCGCGACCCACGACCGGCGGCCCCCGACGCTCGCCGACCTCGCCGCCGCGATCGACGCGCAGCCCGGCGGGCGACCGCTGGCCGCGAGGCTCGAGCGCTGGGCGACGGGTTCGCTCGCCGCGCTGTTCACCGCCGACGGGGCGCCGCCGCTCGACCGCCAGCTGCTCGTCATCGGGCTCGCCGCGATCGGCGACCCCGAGGTCCGGGCGGTCGCCCAGCTTGCGGCCCTCTCGGTACTGTGGGACGCCGTGCGGCGCGACCTCGCGCCCAAGCTCGTCGTCGTCGACGAGGCCTGGAAGGTCATGCGCCAGGCCTCGGGCGCCGACTTCATCGAGGAGCTCGCCCGCTCGGCCCGCCACTACAACGCCGGGCTCCACCTCGCGACCCAGGACATCGTC
>JAJYMP010000657.1 GCA_021786915.1 Chloroflexota bacterium | reverse complement strand
CAGGAACCCCCGGCCACGGTCGCGGCGACCGTGGCCTTGGCGCCGGCCGCGGCGGTCGCGCGCGTCGCGTAGCCGGTCGAGGGCCCGGTGCGGAGGTTCGCCCCGCAGGCGGCAGTCGCCGTGGTGGCGCCCTCCACCGTCCCGGGCGTGACTACGAACGAGAGGCCGAACAGGAGCAGGGCGGACAGGAGTGCCGTCAGGAGGCCCGGGGCAAGGCGGGCGGCGCGCGCATGTCGAGCGCGGTCAGGCATTGCCGGCTCCTCTCTTCTGTAGGGACTCAGCGTGTGCCGGGCGACGACCAGCGTCTACTGCCCGATGGGGCCAGAGCACCCCCGACCATGGTAGCCCAGTGGAGTGCCGCGTCCCGGCGCAGGCGTGACGATGGCCGAGGCTCGACCTTCAGCCTGCGATTCGCCGCCGAGTGCGTCGACGTTCAACTTGATCGTGGGCGACCCCATTGACTTCGTGTGCCAGAATTCGCGCCCATGAAGACCTCGGGCCGGTTGGCCACCTGTGGAGTCGTGCTGGTCATCCTTGCATCGGTGGCCGCATGCTCGGCCGCGTCTGCCAGCCCGCCGTCGGCATCGGGCTCCGCGGCGCCATCGTCGGGCGGCGGCGGCGGCCAGCCGGCCGGCCTCGGCTTCACGGCTGACGCCCTGTGTGCCCTGGCCTCGCCGGCGGCCGTCAGCGCTGCCCTGGGGACGACGGTCGGCGCGGGCGTTCCGTCCGGTGTCAACGCCCCTTCGTGCTCTTGGCAGGCGGCTGACGCCTCGGGGGCGACGATCGCCGCCACCGATCCCGGGTCCGTGGGTCAGGTCCCCTTCGGGCTCCAGGGGGTCTCGGGCTCCCACGTGACCGCCGTGCCCAGCCTCGGCGACGCGGCGTTCTTCGCCTCAGGGGCAACAGGCACCACTGCCGAGCTGGACATCAGCAAGGGCGGCCGGGCGATCACGATCACGGTCGCCCTCGCGGACCCCAACACCACCCAGACCCAGCAGGAGGCAGCCGAGCTGGCCATCGGGAAGGCTGCCGCCGCGAAGATGTAACCGCGCCGAGGCGGGCGTTGATGGTCGCGAGGACCACCGTCGGGCCTTGCCTCCCGGCGGCGAGCTCACGGTCGAGGACGTCCGTCACCGGGCATCGGCGCCGACGAGCTGGTGGACAGGGACGGCGTCGAGGTACGCCTGTCCCGTGCCCAGTCCGCCGGCGAAGGCGAAGAACCGGACGCCGACGACGTCGGCGATGAGCAGGCAGAGTCCCGCGACCACCGCGAGACGTCGGGTGCCGTTCACGATTCATCCTCCTGCGTTTCGGTGGGTTCCGTCGGCGCTGCCCGGTCTGGCTCGATCCGGCGCATGGAGATCAGGGGCAGGCCGAGGTCGCGGATCCGGCGGAGCACCGCATGGAGGGGCGGCCCTGTCGAGGTCGCCGATCATCACCGTGTCGCCCCCGTCCCGGCCCGTCACGACCGGACCGGCGAACCAGTCCGACCAGGCGGTGCCCAGCTCCCCTCGAACGCGGATCTCGTACCGGGCCGAGAGGCCGGTCCCGTCGCCCCGTTCGCCGGTCATGTCGCTCTCCCTTTCGTGTCCCTGCTTCGCGGAGCGCTCCGTGATGCCTTGCCCCAGCATCGGGTCGTCGCCGGCGCGTGTCGTACCTCCCGGGAGGTATTCGGCGGGGTATTCGGGCTCGCATGCGCAGCGCCCTCGGGCGCGCGACAGCTCCGTGTGGCGCCCCGCCGGTCAGCCTACGAGTCGCCGGTGGCAATGCCGCTCCTGGCGACCAAGACCTTCGTGCCGCGGCGCAGGTCCCGGATGGTTCCGCGACCCCGGCTGCGCGACCGCCTCGACGAGGGGTCCCGGGGCCGGCTCACGCTGGTCTCGGCACCGGCCGGGTTCGGCAAGACCGTCCTGCTCAGCGGCCGGGAGAGCACCGCCCACCGACTACGCGGCGGAGGCGCGCACCCGATTCGAGGGCGACGGTTCCGGCAACAACCGTCGGGCCGGGAATGTCGGCACTTGGCACCCGGGCCGGGACGCGCTTGACTGTGTCGTTGGGCGGCCTGCGCAGCAGCCGCACCAAGGCATCGCCGAGATGGCCGGAGGCAGCGTTTGCGACCGTGGAGCGGGACGTCGAGTTCCTGTTCAATTCGCAGGGCGCCGTCGTGGCCTTCCGGCACGGGCGCGACGTCTTCGACCTGGACCTGTGCTGGCTCGGCTGGGCGCCGTGGAACGACGGCGATGTGTTCGACCCGGCGGGCCGGTACCTCGGCACGATCACGCCGGCTGGGCGCCTATACGAGATCGAGGCGCGGCGCGGACTGAGGAGCCCTGCTCCCCGCACGCCGACCATCAGCTGCCACCCGGACCCGCCGTCCGCCGGCGCCCCCGTCCGATTGGCTGCCGGCATGCGCGACATCCGGCCGCGACGACTCGTGCGACCGCACCTGCTGACCGACCCGACCGTCGACGATGGCCCTGCCGATCCGATCAGCAGGGCGGCGTGCGCGAGGGACTCGACCGCGACGCCGGGCCCGGCCAGGGCACCGGCTGCCGAGGTGGGCGACGGCACCGGCGCGCTCAGCGACTCTAGCGGCCGCGGAGGAGGGGTCGGCAGCGATCCCCTCCCGCCGCACGAACGGCAGACGCGCCCCGGACAGGCGCCCCGCGAGCGGAGCCGAAGGCATGTCGGGCGGCCTCGTTGAGGCACCGCGGCGCACCTGACCCGTCGAGCTTGCAGCATGGCCGGTCGATCGCCAGGATCGTCCGCGTGCCCCAGCAGGCCGCGGCGATCGAAGGCCGCGCGACATCAGAGTCCCCGCAGGCACGTCGGTGACGCGCCAGCGTGGTCAGCCACTCCCCGATCCTCTGCCGTCGGTGAACCCTGTGCAGGACCCACGCTGTCGGACCCCGCGGCACCTCGCGCGTTCGATGCGGGCCGGCTCCAGGGAACGACGGCCCGGATCGCCGTCCTGACCTCGTATGGGCTCGGGCTGTCGGTCGCACAACCGCGGGGCGGACTGAGCCCTTCGATGCGCTCTCCTACGCCACCGGCGGTCCAACCTGGTGGCCGGATCCGGCCTGACCGGGAACGGCAGGCGGCTTCGGATTCAAGAACCTCACCGACATCTGGACGATCGACGAGTACGTCCGAGATCGGA
>JAJYMP010000301.1 GCA_021786915.1 Chloroflexota bacterium | reverse complement strand
GGGTCGGGCTATCCGGACCGCCTGATCGGCGACGAGATTCCCCTCCTGGCGCGCGTCCTGCACGTGGCGGACGCGTTCGAGGCGATGACCGCCGCGCGGCCCTACCGCATGACGCCGCTGACGCCAGAGC
Source organism: Chloroflexota bacterium (assembly GCA_021786915.1). The sequence goes on along the minus strand of JAJYMP010000301.1, from coordinate 3,032 downwards.
AGGCCCTCGGCGAGCTGCGCAAGTTCGCCGGGATCCAGTTCGACCCGCAGATCGTGGACGCATTCGTGAGGACCAAGTGGGTCGAGGGCGTCCCCGATCCCGGACGCGCCGCCCCGCCCCGCCCGATCCCGCTCATCGCGCAGCACGCCGCCAAGATGGGGGCCGAAACCCCGGCCGACACCGGCATCACGCCCGCCCGCTGAGATCCGGGTGAGCGCGCACCCCCGCCGAACCCCGACAATCTCGGGATGCTGATCGGCGGAATCGCTCTCGGCCTGGTCCTGGGCCTGCTGCTGGGCGGGCGGCTGGAGCGACTGGCCGAGACTCGCCTGCGATACCTCGGGCTGCTGTTCGTCGCCGTCATCCTCCGGTTCGGCACGGAGATCCTGCTCGGCGCCGGCGGGTTCGGGGTGGTCGAGGCGCTCCGCGTGCCGCTGTTCGGGCTCGCCTACGCGCTTCTGCTGGTCACGCTGTGGCACAACCGCGGCTACCCGGGCCTCGCGCTCGCGTTCGTCGGCGTGGCCAGCAACGCCATCGTGATCATGGCCAACGGCGGGTACATGCCCGTCTGGCTGCCGGCGCTACAGGCCTCGGGGCTCCCGACCAACCTGCAGTCCCCCCTCCACACCATGCTGTCCACCGGGGCCGGGGCCGACTTCTACCTCCACCTCGGCCCGCTCGCGGACGTGGTCCCGTTCCCCATCTGGCCGCTCCAGAACGTGGCCTCGGTAGGCGACGTGTTCCTGTCCGCGGGCCTGGCGATCTTCCTGTTCGCGACCATCATGCGCACGCCGGCGGAGATCCAGCAGGCGCTGATCGACGCCCGGATCGCGCGCATCGCCAGGACGCACGTGCCGCGACCGGGCCCGGACGGCTATCCCCTGACGTCCGAGACGGGCCTGACGTCGGCGCTGGCCGCGAGCGTGGCGCTGGAGCGGCCCCAGATGCTCGGCGGCGGCGGCGTCGGCCTCGCGACGCCCTCGAGCAGCACGATGGCCGCGGAGCCCGCGTTCGAGGGGGCGGCCCTGGCGACGACCCTCGGCGGACTCGCGCTCCCGCTCCGGCGGCCACGACCCGCGTTCCTCGAGCGCGTCCGCGACCACCCGTACATCCGCCTCGCGCTCAACGGCACCTTCTCGGCGCTGTGGGTGGGCCAGGTCATCAGCCTGTTCGGCGACCGCGTCAACCAGATCGCGCTGAGCGCCTTCGTCTTCGAGATCACGGACTCGCCGCTCGCCGTGGCGCTCACGTTCCTGGTGGGCACCATCCCGAACCTGCTGTTCTCCCCGCTCGCCGGCACCTTCGTCGACCGCTGGGACCAGAAGCAGGTGCTGGTGGTCTCGGACCTGCTGCGCGCGTCGTTCGTGCTGCTGGTCCCGGTGGCCGTGCTGATCAACGTCTGGCTCGCGTACCCGCTCGTGTTCGCGGTGACCACCGTGTCGCTCTTCTTCCGCCCGGCTCGCGCGTCCGTGCTGCCGCGGATCGTGGACGAGGAGGACCTCCTGGCCGCCAACTCCGCGATGTGGGTGGGCGAGACGCTGGCCGACATCCCGAGCTACGCGCTGGCCGGCGTGTTCGTGGTGTTCCTCTCGTCGTCGCTGCCGCTGGCATTCTGGTTCGACGCCGTCACCTACCTCGCGTCGGCCGGGCTGATCGCAACCATGATCGTGCCGCCGGTGGTGCAGAGGGCGAGGCGCGCCGGGGCCGCGGACGACGGCGAGGCCGAGGGACAGCTGGAGCCGGTCCCGACACCCGCCACGGTCCGCGCCGACCTGTCCCAGGGCTGGGCGTTCCTCCGCCACGAGACCGTGCTCCTGGCGAACACGCTCCAGGGCACCGTCGGCCAGTTCGCCATCGGCATCCTGACCGTGGCGTCGATCGTGCTCGCCCGCAACATCACCCCGGGCAGCAGCGACCAGTACGCGGGCACGTACGCGTTCATGGAGGCGGCGATCGGGCTGGGGAACCTGATCGGCGGGTTCGCGCTGGGGCTCGTGGCCGGCCGCACCCGGAAGGGGCCGATGGTCGCCGTGGCGTACACCGTCTTCGGGGCCCTCCTCGTGACGGCGGGCTTCGCCGAGACCGTGCCGCTGATGCTGGCCCTGATGTTCGGGATTGGCGTGGCGAACATGGCCTTCGTCATCCCCAGCCAGACGATGTTCCAGGAGCGCACGCCGCCCGAGCTGATCGGCCGCGTGGTGAGCTTCCGGTTCGCGCTCGTGTTCGGCGGCATGTCGATCGCGATGGGCCTTGGCGGGCTGCTGATCGGGCCGCTTGGCGCGGGGCCGGTGGTGGCGGCTGGCGGGGTGCTCTCGATCGCGGCCGGCGTGTCGGGGCTGCTCCTGCGGGCGGTCCGCGAAGCCTGACCGGGCCGCTCCCGCGCACGCCGCGGGGCCCGGCGAGCAGCGGCTCCTCCCGGCGCCATCGGCCTTGGGTACACTGGCGGCCGCGCGGGGCGCGTGCGAGACGCCGCCCGCACACAGGAGACAGACCACCCCCATGACCGACCAGAAGCGTGGCGCCGCGGCAGCCTCAGGCGCCGACGGCGCCGCCGAGGGCGCGGGCGCCGACGAGCCCGACGAGCTCGAGGGCGACCAGGAGCTCGAGGGCGATGACGAGGAGGAGCTCGAGGAGGCCGAGGCGCCGACGCCGGCCGGGTTCGCCCCCGTGGCGCCCGCCGTCCCCCGCGGCCGTCGGCTCCGGGGCCAGCCCACGACGGCCGCGCCGAGCGTGTCCGAGCGGGCCGTGCGCGTGGACGACCGGTTCTCGGGCTGGTACGTCATCGCGCTCCTGGCGGTGTTCGGGCTGATCTTTGCCAACGCGGTGCTGTTCGGCCACTCGGGCTTCGTCACCGGGCTGTTCCCCACGCCGACCCCCATCGTGACCGCGTCGCCCGTGCCGTCGGCTTCGTCGTCTGCCGCCCCGTCGTCGTCGACATCGGCCGCGCCGTCGTCGTCGACATCGGCTGCGCCCCCGTCGTCGGCATCGGCAGGCGCGTCGTCGAGCAGCTCGGCCGCGCCGTCGTCGTCGGC
>JAJYMP010000086.1 GCA_021786915.1 Chloroflexota bacterium | reverse complement strand
GCGTCGGTGATCGCCGAGCGCCAGCGCGCCACGCTGGCGGCCCTCGACGCGGCGGCCGACGTGAACGTCGTGGCGACCCTGGAAGCCGATGAGGCGCGGCTCGTCCGGGACCTCGCCGAGGTGGTGCGCGACGAGGAGGCCATCGCGCCCGCGCGCGCCACGCTGGCGGCGCGCCAGCGGGACCTGACCGCCCAGCGGGCCGAGCTGGAGACGGCGATCGCGCCCGACACCTCCGTCGAGTCGGCGGCCGTCGCGCTGCGCGAGCGTGTCGCCGCCGCCGAGCGGGCGCTGGTCGCGCTCGAGGAGCGCCGCCAGCGGGTCGAGCGGCGCCGCGACGACCTGTCGGCGAGTGTGGCCGCCGACGAGCGGGCCCGCACCGAGCTCGACGAGCAGATGCGCGTGGCGACGGCGCGGGTGGCCTCGGCGACGCACGCCGTGGCCGAGGCGCGCGCCGAGCTGGCTCGGGTCGACGAGCGGGCGGCCGGGGCGCGCGGCGCGCGCGACGAGGCGCGCGCGGAGGCCGCCCGGGCCCAGGCCCGCGCCGAGGCGCTGGCGCACGCCTACCAGGAGTTGAGCGGGGCCGCCAGCCGCGAGGTCCTGGAGGACGTCGCGGGCGTCGTGGGCGCGCTGCTGGACGTCATCGACGTGGATCCGACCGCGGTGCGGGCGGTCGATGCCGCCGTCGGCGCCTCCCTCGGCGCCACGGTGATGGCCGGTCCCGGGGCGGCACGGACCGCCCTGGAACGCCTGCGCGACGTTGGTGACGTCGGCTTGGTCCTGACGAGCAGCGCCCCGGTCGCCCCCCCGCCCACGCCGGAGGACTGCGAGCCGGTGCGCGCGCTGGTCCGGTCCCGCACGAGCGAGCCAGCGGTCGACCGGCTCCTGGACTCGCTGCTCACGGGTGCCGTGGTCGCACCGTCGTGGGAGCGCGCCCTGGAGCTCGCGGCGACGCGGCCGGACCTGGTGGTGGTGACCCGAGAGGGCGACCGCCTCGCCCGATCGGGCTGGCGCGTCGGGACGGGACATGCCGCCGTGACCCGCGTGGCGGTCGAGCAGGCCGAGGCCGCCGCCGCGGCGGCGGCCGGCGCGGCGCAGGGAGCCGACGCCACGGCCACCGAGGCCGAGGCGCAGCTGGCGAGCCAGCGCGGGAGCCTGGCGGCCGCCGAGCGGGCCGAGGTCGAGGCCCGGAGTCGGACAGCCCAGCTCGAGGCCGAGCGCCGGCGCCTGGACGAGCGCCAGGCGGAGGCCGCCGTCGCCGTCGCCGCCGTCACCAGTGAGGCGCGCGAGATCGAGACGCGCACGGCGGAGGTCGCGGGCGCGCGCGACGCAGATCGCGATGCGCTGCCCGCGATCGAGCAGCGCGCCGAGGAGGCCGCCGCTCAGCGCGCGGCGCGAGCCACGGCGGGCGAGAGGCTGCGCACGCTGGAGGAGGTCCTGGCGGGCCAGCTCCAGGATCTGGCCCGGCGCGAAGCGGCGGTCGCCGAGCGGCGCAGCCTGATCGAGCAGCGGCGCGGCGAGCTCGAGCGGCGGCTGCACGGGCACGCCGACGAGCGCGAGGTGGCCGCGAAGCGACGCCAGGGGCTCGAGGCCGACCAGCGGACGCTCGTCCGCCTGGCCGAGGTGGTGGCCGCCCTGGCCGTTGAGGTCGAGCGACTCCAGCGCGTGCTCGACACGGACTATCGCGCCCAGCTGGAGGTCGCGCGGGCCGGTGCCGCGCACCTGGAGAGCCTGCGCACCCAACGCCAGGAGCTCGATCAGCGTCTGGTCGTCGTGCGCGACGCGCAGCGCCACGCCCAAGTCGAGCTGGCCGAGCTGCACGCGCGCCGGGCCGCCCTCGAGGAGGCGGTCGCGCGGGACCGCGTGGACACCGCGGCCGCCCGCGAACCCGACCCGGCCACCCCGACTCCGGAGCTCGAGTCACGCGTCGGCGAGCTCGAGGCTCGCCGCAGCGCGCTGGGACCGATCAACCCCCTGGCGCTCGACGAGCTGGCCGAGCTGGAGGAGCGCCACCGCATGCTCGACGAGCAGGTCGCCGACGTGCGCCGGGCGCGCCACGAGCTCCAGGAGGTCGTTCGGGCGGTGGACGACGAGATCATGACGACGTTCTCGTCCGCGGTCGCCGACGTCAACGAGCACTTCGCGACCCTGGTCACGATGCTCTTCCCCGGTGGCCAGGGCCGCCTGACGCTGACCGATCCCGATGACCCGCTCAACACCGGGGTGGAGATCGAGGTGCGGCCCATGGGCCGCAATGTGCGCCGCATCTCGCTGCTCTCGGGCGGTGAGCGCTCCATGGCCGCCCTGGCGTTCCTGTTCGCCGTGTTCCGGTCCCGGCCCTCACCCTTCTACCTGATGGACGAGGTCGAGGCGGCCCTCGACGATGTGAACCTGCAGCGCTTCCTCGGGCTCATCGACGAGTTCCGCACCGAGGCCCAGCTACTCGTCGTGACCCACCAGAAGAGGACCATGGAGGCCGCCGACGCGCTCTACGGGGTGACGATGGTGCCCGGCGGCTCCTCGAAGGTGGTCTCCCAGCGCGTCACCCGCGAGGTCGTGGCGTGATCGCCGCGGTGGACCCGTGGCCCCTGGTCGCGGCCGTCGTGGTCGTGGGAGCCGTCGCGGGGCGCACGCTGCGCCGCCGCCGGCGCCGCGGACACCCCGTCGCACCGGCACCGGCGCCCGTGGCGCTCCCGGAGGTCCTGGTCGAGACGGCCGAGCCGCGACCGACGCTGCCCGAGCCCGAGGTGGACCTGGCCGAGCGCCTGGGTCGCTCGCGCGGTGTCTTCGACCGCCTGCGCGGACTCACGAGCACGGCGGTCGGTCCCGAGCAGCTCGCCCTGGTCGAAGAGGTGCTCTTGCGCAGCGACGTCGGGGTCGCCACCACGGGAGCAGTCCTGCACGAGCTCCAAGAGGGTGCGCCCGCGGGCCTGACGGCTGCGGTGCGCGCGGCTCTGCGCGCGGCTCTGGTGTCCGAGCGGAGCCTGCGGATCGACGCCGACCCGGGCCGGGTGGCCGTGTGGCTGTTCGTCGGCGTGAACGGCGTGGGCAAGACGACGACCATCGGCAAGATCGCCACCCGCGAGGTGCACGAGGGTCGCCAGGTCATCCTGGCCGCCGGGGACACCTTCCGCGCGGCCGCGGCCGACCAGCTGGGCCAGTGGGCCGAG
>JAJYMP010000125.1 GCA_021786915.1 Chloroflexota bacterium | reverse complement strand
TCACGAATGCGGGGTCGAGCGAGGAGTTCTTGTCGATGAACCCGACGTCGCCGCCCTGCGGCGCGGTGGCGGTGTCGGTCGAGAACGACTTGGCGATGGTCGCCCAGTCCCCGCCGCCCTTGAGGGCGCTGTACGCCAGGTTGGCCTTCGCCTTGGCGGCCGCCTTCTCCGCATCGGTCGCCGTCGGGTCCGCGGTTGTCGTGGCGGGTGCCACGACAATCTGCCAGACGTGACGAAGCTCGGACTGGGTGGCGGTCTGCTGCTCCTTGGCCGCGATGTCGGCGGGCGTCACCGCCTGGCCGTTCTTGGCCGCGAGGTCCACCATGACGGTCCCGTCGGTCAGCTGGTTGAGCGACAGCGAGGTCAGCTGGGAGACCTCGGAGCTGAGCGTCTGGATGCGCCCGTCCGCGTCGGTCGCCCACATCTTCCCCGACGAGAGCAGGGTGCGGGTCTGCTTGGTCTGGTAGCCGATCAGGAACGAGTTGACCTTCGTCTGCTTGGCGAGGTCGTCCATGTTGAGGGTGACGCCGTTGACCTTGACCGCCGACGCCCAGTGGTCGCCGTACCAGCCGGCCGCGAGGGCGATGACGAGGGTCAGGAGCGCCGCGACGACGGCCAGGCCGAAGCCCAGGTTCATGAGCATGTTGCGGCGGGTCGGGTCGTCCCAGGTACGGGTGCGGCTCGAGCCCTGCCGGGGGCGGGAGGTCATGGTGGGTCGATGTTCCTCGTGGCGGATGGTCCTGGCGCGACGGGTTGTGCCCTCGCGCCACACGGCGCGGACGCCGCGCGATGGTACCGCGTGCGCGCGTGATCGTGTCGCGCCGCGTCGGGCCGAGGGGCGTTCCGGTGTGGTGAAGCGGGGCGCGGGGTCAACGCCGGTCGCGCGCCAGCGACTCGACGAGGGCGAGGTACGGCTCCGACACGCGCTCCCATGACAGCTGGTCCACGAGCGCAGAGGTCCGCGCGACCGAGACCTCGCGAGCCGGCGCGTCGTCCACGAGGCCGAGCAGCGCCTCGGCCATCGCGGCGGCATCGCCGGCGGGGTAGGTGGTCACACTCCCCGGCGGGAACATCGTCTCGACCATCGGCAGCCGGGACGCCACCACCGGCTTGCCCATCGCCGCGTACTCGAAGATCTTCGTGCTCAGGCTGAAGTCCGTGAACTGGGTCCGGCGGGTGGGCGCGAGGCCGATGTCCGCAGCTGCCAGCGCCCGGGGCACCGCCTCGATCGGGACGCGGCCGTGGAACGTGACCACGTCGCCCAGCCCCCATTCGGCCGCCCGGTTGCGCAGGGGCACCTCCGCGAAGTCGCGACCGTAGAGGTCGAGCGCGATCGGCAGCTCGGGGCGCTCGGCGCGGATGCGGGCGAGGGCCTCGAGCGCCACGTCCACCTCGTAGACCATGGACAGCGCCCCGGCATAGACGAGGCGCAGCGTGCCGTCGGCCATGAACGGGCGGGCCGGGTAGGCGCCCGGGTGGAACCGGGCGAGCACGGGCGCGTTGAGCACGACGTGCACCTTGGCGGCCGGGACGCCCATCTCCACGAGCCGGCTGGCGAGCGCGTCGTTGACCGTGATCGCCGCGTTGGCGACGGCGATCGACAAGCGCTCCTGCACCACCAGGGCCCGTCGGACGGACGGCCGCGACGCGCCCGGGAAGCGCATCCGGAAGAACTCGGGCATGGCCTCGTGCATGTCGAGGATCACGGGCACGCCCAGCAGGCGCAGCGGCAGCGCCGAGAACACGAGCGCGTCGGGGATGGTGTGGACCTGGACAAGGGCGAAGCGCCGGCGCACGTGCGCGCGAGTGAGCGCAAGGCTGGCCCGCACCATGAAGTCCGCGTACTCCCGCAAGTACGTCCCGATGCTCGCGCCCTGGTGGCGCTGGACGTCGATGCGGTGGATGTGGACACCGTTGAGCTCGCCAGCGGGCGGATCGCCCTCGCGCCGGAGCGAGAAGACGTCAACGGCCCGGCCGGCGGCGCGCACGGTCTCGGCCTCGCGGCGGACGCGGGGGTCCTCCTCGTAGTAGCTGTGGACGACCATCGCCACCGGGCGGCGGCGGCTCACGCTTGCCGCTCCCCGAGGCCGGGGCGCCGGAACAGGGCGAGCTTGGTGGACGGCGCGGCGCCCGTCGCGAGCGCGACGCGATCGAGCGCCATCACGAGCGGGCCGAGCCAACGGGCGCTGCCGGGGTTCGCCTTGGACTCGGACGCCACCCAGCGCCACCAGCGCAGGTACCGTTCGTACGCGCGCTGCGAGCCCGCCTCCATCGGGTTGTTGGCGAGAACGGTCCCGGCCCGCAGGCCCACAAGGACGAGTCCGGCCGCCTCGAGCGGCTCCCTGTAGCGTGCGGCAGGCCGCGCTCGGGAGTGGAGGCCCGGGTCGTACGGGCGCTCCCATCGGGCGTCGAGCAGCATCGGCTCGGCGATGACCAGCGCGCCGCCCGGCGCCACGAGGGCGGCGATCCCGGCCAGCGCCCGGTCGAACGCAGCGTCGTCGGTGAGGTGGAGCAGGACGTTCATGCAGCTGACGGCTGGATAGATCGCCTTCGGGAGGCTGCCCTCGAGCCCGATGTCGGCCGTGACGTACGTGCCCTTGGCGCCCGCGGCTGCGGCCTCGCGTCGCACGGCTTCGACCGCCTCCGGGACGAGGTCGCACCCGTCAACGACGGTGGCGCCCTGGGATCGCCAGAACCGCACCCAGTACCCCGTGCCGATCCCGACGTCGAATGCCGACGCTGGGCGGGTCACGCCGTTTCGGCGCAGGAAACCCCGAAGGGTGCGCGCCAGGGAGCGGTACAGCCAGGCGTTGATCGCGGGCGGCAGCCCCGACTGCCCCACTGCCGAGAGGTCGTGCCGCTGGTGCAGGCCGCCCCAGTACGCCGCCGGGTCGTAGGCAGCGGGCGCCGAGGCAGGACGTGGTGCCTCGAGCCGGGGCCGGCTCGCGGCCTCCCACGCCGCGAGAAGGTCTTCTGGCGTCCACGTGACGAGTCGAATGCTGCGACCGACGAGGGGCCAGACCAGATCCGCATCGGAGTCCTCGAGCGGCCAGACCAGGACGCGTCCGCCTCTCGCCGAAGCGGCGATCGCCGCGCGGAGCGCGTTGGCCAGCGTCTCCCTGAGCACCTCGGCGCGTCGCCGATACAGGGATCGCCGGCGCACCGCG
>JAJYMP010000492.1 GCA_021786915.1 Chloroflexota bacterium | reverse complement strand
ACCGGGGCCCCCAGGAGACGCACCCACCCCCGGGTGGGCCTGGCCATCCCCAGCAGCATGCGGATCGTGGTCGACTTCCCCGCGCCGTTCAGGCCCAAGAAGCCGTAGATCTCGCCGCGCCCGACATGCAGCCCGACGCCGTCGACGGCGGTGAGATCACCGTAGCGCTTCGTGAGGTCGCCGGTCTCGATCGCGACGAGGCCGTCCGCCTGCGCGGTCACAGCGGGAGCCCGGCCTCCAGGAGCGCGAACGTCCGGTCGAGGACGGCGGCGAAGCCCGCCTCGTCGGTCCCCTGCTGGATGGCCACCGTGATCGCCCCGGTGAGGGCGCCGATCAGGACGGCGACGGCGAACGCATCCGGCGGTCGTCCCGTCCGGGCGGTCTCGGCTTCCACGAAGAGCGCGCTCACGCGCTCGGTGTTGTCGAGCGTGGTTGCCCGCAGGCCGGGCACCGACAGCACGAGCCGCCCGCGCTCGAGCTGCTCCGACAGGCCACCCTCGGGCAGCGACTGCAGCAGGCTCGCGGCCGCGGCGCGCAGGGCGGCCATCGCCGGCAGGCCCGGTGGCTGGCGCCGGTAGGCGTCGAACAGGATGGGATCGAGGGCGTCGTAGCGGACGATGTCCGCCTTGGTGGGGAAGTACCGGAAGAGCGTGCTCGCCGCGACCTCGGACGCCTCGGCGATCTGCTCGGCGGTCGTCTCGTCGTAGCCCTGGGCCGCGAACAGGCGCAGCGCCTGTTCCTGGATGAGCGCGCGCGTCCTGGCCTTCTTGCGTGCGCGCAGGCCGACCGGCGCCAGGCCCGGATCCGATCGCTCGTGCTTCCCCGGCGCGATCATCTCGTCTTCTCCGTTACCGCACGTCCACTCTTACATCGTATTGTACTCCTATGTAAGAGTCCACTCCCTCTCGTCGTGCCTCCTGCGCGCCGTCTCAACAGCACGGCCGTCCGGGGTTCGCGAACTGAGGGGCGATGGCGGAGGCAACTACCGTGACCGGAGACCTCGGCGGTGACGGCTACGAGGCGATCCGCCCTGGGCTCGAGTTACGACCGGGGCGTCCAATACCTGGCCATCCGCTCCGCGGAGCGCTTGACCGAGGCGGGCGCCGTCACCTCGGTCGGATCACGCGGGTACAGCTATGACGCCCTCCCCGAGACCGTCTGCTGCCGCGGTCGCTTGGGTCGCCCGATCTGCCTTGTACGCAGGTACTCATCCACCCAGCGCCCCGTGCTCAGCCAGCGACCGGCGGCATCCCGCTTCGTCTTCAGGCGCCCCTTCACCGCCGCGGCGCGCAGGCCGCGCACGCTGAGTCCTGGCCGCTCGAGGGCACTCAGAGGCATGAGCTTGACGGGACCTGCCAGGTTCGGAAGAAGAAAGCGGTCAAGGCTCTCCTTCACGGCCCGCGCAAGGATCTCCGCGAGCGGGGCGAAATCGCCCTGATCAGCCCGCCGGACAGCACGCAGGTACTGGAGCCGCCGCTTCTTGCGGATCACCGCTGGCGGATACCCGTGTCGGACCAGCAGCAAGTTGAGTGTCAGCCGGCCGACGCGTCCGTTTCCATCTCGGAACGGGTGGATGCGCTCAAGAGCTGTGTGGACCCGCGCCAGATGAACCAGTTCGTGTTCCCCTTCGGCCGGCCGGGCGTTGGCGAGCTTCAGCCAGTCGGTCAGATGGGCCTCGACTTCGGGCCAGGGTGGCGGCGTCATCCCTTCCGGGAAGGGGGCGATGTCGTGGCGCCTGAAGCTGCCCGCATGCTCATTGGGATCGAGCGGCGGGCTGTCGGGTGGACAGACGTCCCAGACGAGACCGACCGCGAGCCGGTGGATCTCCCGAAGCTCCGTCCTGGTGATCGAGTCCTCCGGGGCCCACCCGTCGCTCGATCGGGCCTGGCTGTAGACCCACTCGGCGGCTCGCGCATAGCCCTGAACGTCAAGATACTCGCAGAGCACCTTGTTCCCGACGGGACGACCTTCGTCGAGCAGTGTCTTGACCTGCTTGAGAACGAGCGTGTTGCCCTCGATCGCCGTCGAGTTATGGGCCTCCTCGAACCAGATGTCACGCCAGATCTGCTCGTTCTCGTCCGGGCTCGGTAGCCCCCCTGTGCGCGCAAGGTCGGTCATGCCGACGTCGACCTGCTCGAGGATGAATGCCCGGCTGGGGCGCCCTCGTCCGGTCTCTGTGATGACCATGTGGCTCCTGGTAGTGTGCCGATCATGCCATTATAAATGACACGGCACACTTTAGTTCAGGAGGCGGAACCTGTCAAGAAGTGTGCCGGAGGGCCTGCGTAAAACAACACGGCATACTTCTCGCCCGATGCCGGCCGGCCAGGAAGGGGGTGTGCTGTCCCGCCGACCACCCCTTACCCTTCGCCGGTCCTCGCCCTCGACACATGATTGCGGACGCAACGAGGTAATTCCGCGCCACAGAAGGTGGCACGCCCGGGCCTCGGTACGGGCAACGGGTGCGAACGCCGCTGTTCGTCCCGCCGACCAGCGTCCGACGGCTACCAGCGCTGGTGAACCAGCGGTTTGACGCGCTCCTCGTAGAGCAGGGCGATCCGATCCATGGCCTCGGGCGGCAGCGGGGCGAGGTCTGCGGCAGCAGCATTCGCGCGGGCCTGCTCCGGCGTCTTCGCGCCCGGGATGGCGGCCGTCACCGCGTCGGACATGAGGATCCAGCGCAGCGCCATCTGGGCCAGGGTCGCATTGGCCGGGACGAGCGCGCGGAGCTCGTCCACCACCGCGAGGCCCGTCTCGTAATCGACGCCGGCGAACGTCTCGCCCACGTCGAATGCCTCGCCATGGCGGTTGAACCGGCGGTGGTCCGATCCGTCGAAGACCGTCTCCCTGGTCAGCTTGCCGGTGAGGAGCCCGGACGCGAGGGGGACCCGGGCAAGCACGCCGACGTCGCGACGGGCCGCCTCGGCCAGGAAGCGTTCCGCCGGGCGCTGGCGGACGATGTTGTAGATGATCTGGACCGACGCGACCCCCGGGAACTCGATCGCCTTGAGCCCCTCCTCGACGCGCTCCACGCTCACGCCGTAGCTGGCGATCGCGCCGGCCGACACGAGGTCATCGAGCGCCGCGAAGATCTCCGGCCGGTAATAGACGGCCGTCGGGAGGCAGTGGAGCTGCACGAGGTCGAGCCGGTCGACCCCCAGGTTGTCGCGGCTCC
>JAJYMP010000770.1 GCA_021786915.1 Chloroflexota bacterium | reverse complement strand
CGTCACCTCGGTCGACCCCGCGGCGCAGCTCGCCCGTGTCGTGGCGTTCCTGGAGCGGACGCTCTTCGAGGCGCGCGGGAGCAGTGGTTTCTGAGGTTGCACGGCCGCCCGGGTTGAGGCACGACAGTTCGCCCTCGATGTCTGCGTGCAGATCGCCTACTCGTGCAGCCGACTTCGTGCAGCGCGTTCCTCTCCCGCCCCTTCGATTCCGAGCTTGACGATGGCCGTGTCCCTGGTTCTTCGATCCGCGAACACACCCGCCTCCGGGGTTGCGGAAGAGCCGCACGTCATCACCTACGACATGCCGCGTCTCGTCATCGGACGTGGCGAAGGCTGCGATCTGCGGCTCCCCGACCTGTCCGTGAGCCACCGGCATGCAAGCATCCGGCAGCGCGGCACCGAGTACATCGTCATGGACGAGGGGAGCACGAACGGCACGTTCATCGGCTCGGTGCGCCTTTCGCCGCAGTCGCCGCGGGTCCTGCGCAACGGCGAGCTCATCCGGTTGGGCCGCGTGTGGCTCGAGGTGCGCGTCGAGTATTCCGCCGCCTCGGTGCAGACCTCGCAGGCCACCAAGGAGCTCGCGCTCGCGCTCGTGTCCAAGGCGCTCGACGCCCAGGGCCAGGACGCCGGGCCACGCCTCGTCGTCATCGACGGGCCGGACACGGGCAAGACGGTCGACCTGCGCGACGCCGCCCGGCAGTACGTGCTCGGCCGCGGCCGCGATGTGGCGCTCGAGCTCGATGTCGCCGAGGCGTCCCGACGCCATGCGAGGGTCGTTCGGCAGGGCGACCACGTTCTGCTGCGTGACCTGGGTTCGCGCATCGGCACCGCCGTGCACGACGAGCATGTCGCCGCGGACAAGGACACGGTACTCCGGCCGGGCGGCGTGTTCTGCATTGGGCCGGATATGATCCGCTTCGAGTTCCCAGCCGTCGAAGCGCTGCGCGAGCTCGAGCAGGCGGAAGACGAGCGGATGGAAGCTGCCGAGGCAGTTCCGCCGCCGGTGACCGGCACGGCGACCCAGCCGTCAGAGTCGTCGAACGCGCCAACACCGTCTCGCTCGTCATCGCCGTCCCTCGACGCGGCCCCGCCGCCGCCCCCGCGACCTGTTCCGACAGGACGCCGTCGGGCGCCCCAGCAGGAGGGTGGGTGGAGCAAAACGGACGTGATCATCGTGCTGCTCGCGCTCGCCGTATTGGGAATGAGCGCGGTGGGGCTCGTCTGGCTGTTCCGCGGCTTGTGAGGAGGAAATCATGCCGGTATTCGAAATCGAACGCGACGGCGCCGTCGCCACGCTGTGGCTGGCGAATGCGGAGCGCCGCAACGCGATGGGTCCCGCGTTCTTCCAGGAGCTGCCCGCACGCATGCTCGAGCTCGAGCAGGATCAAGACGTGCGCGCCATCGTCATCGCCGCCCGGGGCGAGCACTTCTCCGCGGGGCTCGATCTGAAAAGCGAAATCGGGATGCAGATCCAGTCATCGCTTGCCGGCGGCCTCGCCAGCGAACGCGAGAAGCTCTGGCGGCTCATCCAACAGCTCCAGAACAGCTTCGCCAGCGTCGCTCGCTCCACCAAGCCCGTCGTCGCCGCCATCCACGGCGCGTGCATCGGCGGCGGACTGGACCTCGTCGCTGCCTGCGACGTCCGCTTCGCCGCGTCCAATACGCTGATCAGCCTGCGCGAGACCCGCATCGCCATCGTGGCCGACCTCGGTTCCCTCCAGCGCCTCGCCTCCATCGTCGGCCAGGGACACCTCCGCGAGATGGCCTTCACGGGCCGTGACGTCCCGGCATCGGAGGCCGAGCGTATGGGCCTGGTCAACGCCGTGTTCGACGACACGGCGGCAACCGTCGCCCACGCCCGGGAGGTCGCCGCCAGCATCGCGGCCAACAGCCCGCTGACGGTCCGCGGGGTCAAGGCGATCCTCGACGCGGCTCAGACAGACTCCATCGCCAGGGGCCTCGACCACGTCGCGCTCTGGAATACGGCCTTCCTGCCGAGCGAAGACCTCATGGAGGCCGTAGGAGCCTTCATCCAGAAGCGTCCGCCAGCGTTCCGCGGCCGCTAGTACTCCGTACGACTGGGGAGCTGGGAGCGCGGAATGCGAAGGGCGGAATGCCCAGACGCCGGGCCCATCAACTCGAACGAAACGGGGATCCCGTCGAGAAATCCGGGACCAGACCCAAAGGCCCTCTCCCCCTGCGGCTCTGCGCCCCTGCGTCCTTGCGTTGGATTCTCCCGACGACGCCCGCTGTTTTTTTGACCCGGACGCCCCGACCAGGGTAGGCAGGTGTAGGACAATGCCTTCCAGGGTTGCACATATCCTCACCGCCTTCGCAGCGCTGCTCCTGACCATCCTGGTCTCGAACACCGCCTTCGCCTGGGTCGAATCCGAGCTCATCGCCGCCGAGTCGCGCGTCGAGCTCCATCGAGATGGCGGCGCTCACGTGCAGCACAAGCTCACCCTCCGCATCAAGGGCGGTCCCCTGCGTACCCTCGACCTGTCCATCGGCGACCGCCAGATCGCCGTATCCGGCGACGCCAGCCTCACCACGTCCGGCGACTCGATGACCCCGAAGATGCCCGTCCCGATCGCGATCGAGCAACGGCCCGACGGCGACCTGCGCATCGAGATCGACGAGAAGCGCGGCGTTCGGCGCGGCGTGTACGACCTGGACTTCGGCTACGACGTCGACCTGCTGCAAGCGGGCGGCATCACGCGTGACGGCTCGATGCTGAGCGTCACCTGGATGGGCCCGAAGTGGCAGGACGGCATCGACAACGTCAAGTGCGTCATCGCGGTGCCAGCATCAGCGACGGCGCCCCGGCCTGCCTACGATTCGCACAGCAGCGAGGCGAGCAACGAGACCGGCGCCGGCTCGGTCGGCTCGTACCTCACGACGATCACGCGGCTGCCCGAGTTCGACGAGGTCACGCTCATCCGGCCGCACGTCGCTCGCGGCGAGTCCGTTCCGTGGGCCGTGCGCATCGATCCGTCGGCGGTCGGTGAGGTCAACGATCCACGCCTGCACGCGCCGGTGGCAACCTCGAGCGCAGCACCCCTCGCCCCCCAACATCGCGCCATCTTGCTGGGCATCGGCGCCTTCGCCGCCATCGCGTTCTCCGTCGTGCTCGCGCTCAAGCACCGTCAGGTGCTGGCTGGCTGCGCCGATCGCGGC
>JAJYMP010000592.1:714-3180 GCA_021786915.1 Chloroflexota bacterium | reverse complement strand
GACCACCTCGCCGACCTCGGCGTCCTCCTTCGGGAACATGTGGGTCAGCTCGCGCCCGACCATCAGGGTGATGAGCTTGTTGCGGTCGAGCTCGGCCGCCGGAAGCGTGGCGACGTGCCTGCCGTCGCGGAAGACGGTGACGAAGTCCGAGATCCTGAAGACCTCGTCCATCTTGTGGGTGATGTAGATGATCGCCCGGCCCTCGTCGCGCAGGGACCGGATGATCCGGTGCAGGTGGGCGACCTCGCGCTCGGTGATGGCGGAGGTCGGCTCGTCCATGATGATCAGCTTGGAGTCGTAGGAGATCGCCTTCGCGATCTCGACCATCTGCGTCTGGGCGATCGAGAGGTCCCGCATGAGCGAGCGCGGGTCGATGCCCATCTCGAGCCGCTGGAACAGCTCGCGCGTCTTCCGGATCTGGAGCCGCTTGTCGACGAGGCCGAGGCGGTTGAGCGGCTCGCGGCCGAGGTAGATGTTCTCGTGGACCTCCATGAAGGGGACCGGCGAGAGCTCCTGGTGGATCATCGACACGCCCGACGAGAGCGCAGTCGCGGTGTCCTGGAACATGACCTCGCGCCCGTCGAAGGTCACCGTGCCGGCGTCGGCGTGGTACATCCCGATGAGCACCTTCATCAGCGTGCTCTTGCCGGCCCCGTTCTCCCCCATGAGGGCATGCACCGTTCCCGCCTCGACGTCCAGGTGGACGTCGTCGAGGGCCTGGACGCCCGGGAAGTGCTTGGAGATCCCCTCCATCCGGAGGAGGTAGCTGTCGGCCATCGCCTGCCTCATGCGCGGGTGGTGCGATCCAGACGCGGAGCGATCTGCGTGTGCGCCTCGCCCGCCGACGCAGCCGGCGTCGGGACGGACGGGGGCGCGCCACGCGCAGAGGGGCCCGCCGAGACGGGCCTCCCTCGCGCTTTGACGAGTCAGGGCGGGACGCGGTGCGGGCCGCCCTGACTCGTCGATCCTACCGGTTGAGGTACTGGGACATGTTGTCCTTGTTGACCAGCTCGTAGGGGACGTCCACGTAGGACGGGACCGTGCCGCCGGAGATCAGGACGAGGGCCGCGTCGACGCCGCCGCTGCCCTGGCCCTTGGCGTTCTGGAAGACCGTGGTGTCGAGGGTGCCGGCCTGCATGGCAGCCATGGCGTCGGCCGTGGCGTCGACACCGCCGACCAGGATCTGGCCGGTCTTGTTGGCGGCCTGGATGGCCTTGATCGCGCCCAGCGCCATCTCGTCGTTGTTGGCGCAGACGATGTCGATCTGGTCGCCGGACTGGAGCCAGTTCTCCATGATCGAGAGGCCCTTGTCGCGCATCCAGTCGCCGGCCTGGGTCTTGGTGACCTGGAGACCCGGGGTCGCCTTGACCACGTCGTTGCAGCCCTGGGTCCGGAAGACGGCGGCCTCGTTGTTGACCTGGCCCTCGAGGATGACCACGTTGCCCTTGTAGCTGGCGGCGTTGGTCTTGGCGATCGTGGCGGCGGCGTCCTTGGCCAGCTGCTGCATCTCGACCGTGCCGGCGTACAGGCTGTCAGAGCCGATGTACGGGTTGCCGGCGATCTTCGGGTTGCGGTTGACGTAGACGAGCGGGATGCCGGCGGCCTTGGCGGCGTCGCTCATCGGCTGCGCCGCAGACGTGTCGACCGGGATGACGATGATGGCGTCGACCTTCTGGGCGATGAAGTCCTCCACCTCGGAGAGCTGCTTCGCCTGGTCCTCCTGGCCGTTCACGAATGCCTGCTGGACGTTCAGGGTGACCTTGTGGCCAAGCGAGGCGCTCAACTTGTCGGCCTCGGCCTTGAGACCGTCGTTGAGCTTGCCGAGGAACGTGTCGAGCTGCGGGAAGGCGACGCCGATCGTGACGTCCTTGCTCAGGGTCACCGGGGGCATCGTTGCATTGGCACCGGCGGAAGCCGGCGCACCGCTTGCCGGTGTGACGGAGGCCGGGGCGGCGCTGGCGGGCGCCTGGCTGGCCGGTGACGGGCTGGAAGAGCCCGAGCATCCGACCACGATTGCGGCAGCGGCGATCAGGGCGCCAGCCATCCGCACGAAGCGAGATTGGTCCATGTCTCCTCAACTCCTCCAACGGGCGATAAGCCTGCAGACCGCGCCTGCCCGCTGCAGCGAGGGAAGGGACGCACCCCGCGGGAACAACCCTGGAGCGGCGCGGTCGAAGCGAACCCTAGAACGTTCTAGGGTGGAAGTCAACTATGATCTCGCATGTCGCGCGACCCCTTTCCGCCACCGTGCGGCAACCCGGCCGATTGCCTGCATACCCAAGGGATCGATCGTGGACGCCGACCCGGCGGGCGGCATCTCAGGGCTCGGCGTGACGCGATGGACAACCGGTGCGCGGTCGTCGTGCGGGCGAGGACCTCGGGCGCGTCACACCGGAGACGTGCTCCTGCGACACGATGAGCAGGCCCTGATCGTCGCGATGCCACTGGCGACGGGGTCGTCTCTGC
>JAJYMP010000592.1:0-704 GCA_021786915.1 Chloroflexota bacterium | reverse complement strand
GGTCGCCCGATTCGACCGCCGAGACCCGACCCGACCTGCAGTCGGGCCACGAGGCGCTGCCGAGCGGCCTCCTCGAAATGTCCGCCGCCGTGGGCCCAAGATCACCGTGGCGGGGAGCCTGGTCCGGATCGTGCACGCCAGCCTTCGGGACGCCGGACCTGCCGCCCGCGACCAGCCACGCCTCGCGGGGCTCAGGACAACTTGTGCCCCATCGTCCCGTTGAGCACGAGACCGCCGTCAACGAGCAGCTCGTGTCCCGTGATGTAGCGGGACGCATCGGATGCCAGGAACACGATCGTGTCGGCGATCTCGTCTGGATCCGCGATGCGACCGAGCGCGATCCGCTCGTTGTAGGCTCGCCGAACCTCGGGCGTGTACGCCTCGATATTGAGGGGGGTGTCCGTGGCCCCGGGGGCGATCGCGTTGACAGTGATCCCGACCGGTCCGAGCTCCAGTGCCAGCTGCTTCGTCAAGCCCACGACGCCGCCCTTCGCGGTGACGTAGGCCGACATGTTCGCGATCGGCTGGACGTCAACGACCGACGTCACGTTGATGATCTTGCCGCCGCCGCCCTGCGCCACCATCTGGCGCGCCGCCGCCCGGCACCCGTAGAAGTACGAGTTGAGGTTCGAGCCCATCAGGCCCAGCCAGGCCTCGTCCGTCATGTCGAGGACGGGGCGGACCAGGAGCCGTGCGGCGTTGTT
>JAJYMP010000515.1 GCA_021786915.1 Chloroflexota bacterium | reverse complement strand
GCAGGCTGTAGCACCACCCGCACTGGTAGCCGATCGTTGCGCCCGCCGCATCGACCAGCCGAGCCCGCGGGTGCGTGTGCGGGCACGTCCGCGAGCGGACACGGTGCAGGGTGCCCTCGCCGGGCTGGGTCCAGACCATGTCGGCGTCGCCGTAGCGGGTCTGGAGGGGGCTCGACACCTTCTGGTTGGCCCGGCACTCGACGGACGTCATCCGGTGCGCGTCGAGCTCCGCCCGGCTGGTGAAGCGGAGGGCGCACCAGGTGCACACGTACGCGGTGCGGCCGCGCGTCGCGCGGGCATCTGACCCGCCAACCACCCGGAGGCCGCGGCGGCGGGCGTCGAAGTCGTCAGTCATCGCCGTCAACCGTACCTGTAGACGGCGCTCGTGTCAGCGTGCGAGGGCAAGCCCGGCCATCCGATCGATGGCGACGGAGCGCTGGACCTTGCGCGTGTGCGTTCGAGGGAAGTCGGGCTCGGGATACGCGGCATGGCCCGTGATCCGCTGGTGCGCCGCCACGCGTCGATTGGCTCCGGCCATCGCCGCGGTCAGCGCGGCGGCCTCGTCGGCAGGCTGGTCGCTGAACGAGGCGCCCTTGCGGTAGGCGAACGCGATCCGCCCGCCGCCGGCGTCGTAGACCACCGGCTCGGCGAGCCCCTCGGCCATCAGCGCCGCCTCGACGTCCTCGGGGTGCACGTTCATGCCGTTGGGCAGCGCGATCAGGGAGCCCGTGCGGCCGATCAGCCGGAACGAGCGCGCCGGGTTGACCTCCACGAAGTCGCCGGTCCGGTACCAGCCGTCGGCCGTGAAGGCCGCGGCCGTGGCGACCGGGTCCTCCCAGTAGCCCTTGAACACCGAGGGCCCGGACACCACGAGCTCGCCGTCCGCCTCGACGCGCGCCTGGAGGGGCGGCATCGCCCAGCCGATCCGGCCGTGGGGCGTGCGCCCGCGGAAGTTCGTGGTGACGAGCCCGGCCTCCGTGGAGCCGTAGCCCTGGACCACCTCGACGCCGAGCGCCTCCCACTGGCGCTGGAGCGTCGGCGCAAGGTGCGCCGCGGAGCACATGACCATGCGCAGCTCGCCCCCCAGCGCGGCGTGGACGGTCCGGAACAGCCGGCGTCGGAGGCGCCACGGCAGGTGCGGCGCGATGCGCAGCGCCCGCCGGAAGGCCGCGCCCCGGCCGGACCGGTCGGCCTCGCGGCGAACGGCGCTGAACAGCAGCTCGAGCACCTGCGGCACCACAACGAGCGCGGTCGCCCGGTGCCCGCGGATGGACGCGGCGATCAGGTCGGGGCGGAGGGTGGCGATGTACTCGGTCTCGGCGCCCGCGGCGGCGGTGTAGATGAGGCCGGCCACCTGCTCCATGACGTGGCTGAGGGGCAGGATCGAGACGAAGCGGTTCGGGGAGGCGGGGATCGTGGCCAGGCAGCGCTCCGTCGACGCGAGGAGCATCGCCTGCGTCACCGTGACGCCCTTGGGGCTGCCGGTCGACCCCGAGGTGCACAAGATCTCGATCGGGGCGTCCGGCGCGGCGGGGACGCGAGACGCCAGTGCGGCGGCCATCCCGGCATCCGCGGGGCCCACGATGTCGTCGAGGTCGAGCACCGGCAGGCTGGCGAGCGTCGGGATCGTCGGCGGCTCGAGCGTCGCCCCGCCGCCCAGGAGGATGGCGACCGGCATCGTGAGGGCCGCGATGCGGGCCACGGTGTCCGCCGTCATCCGGGAGTCGAGCGGAACAAGGATCACGTTGGCGCGCGGCGCGGCGAACAGGACGGCGGCGTAGGCCGGGCCGGGCGCGCTCTGCACCAGGACCCGCTCGCCTGGGCCGACGGCGGCCGCGAGGCGGGCGGCGGCGTGCTCCACGCAGGCGCCGAACTCGGCGAAGGTGAGCGACTGCTCGCGCGCGGTTGAGGTCCGGACCCCGAGGAACGGCCGTGGTCCGTGGCGCTCGATCGACTGGGCGAGCATGGCGGACAGCGTGGAGGGCAGTGTCGGGGTGGTGCCGGAGGGCGACACGGGCTTGGGAGCCTCGAATTGGGGACCGGCGCGCGCCGGTGGCGGGTGGATGGGGGGCGGGGTCAGCCCGGCGAAGGCCGCCAGCGTACCGCGGGTCGGCGGGCGGGCCGAGCGTTGCCGGCGACCCCTCGGTCCATGCCCGGCGGTCAGCGGGCCGGGACGGGAGAGGCGAGGACGCGGTCCATGACTTCCGAGAACCGTGCGGTGGCGAGGCCGATCACGCTGTCGGCGGCCCCGTAGTAGAGCGAGAGGCGGTCATTGGGCTCGTCGAGCACCCAGCCGCACGGGAACACCACGCGACCGACGTCCCCGGTTATCTCGTAGGGCGCCTCCGGCGCGAAGACCCACTCTGGGCAGCGGCACAGGACCGAGCCCGGGTCGTCCCGGTCGAGGAGGGCCAGGCCCATGCGGTAGATCGGCCCGTCCGAGGTCAGCCGAACGCCGTGGTACATCAGGAGCCAGCCGTGGGCGGTCTCGAGCGGTGGCGGCCCAAGCCCGATCTTGCCGGCGTCCCACCACGCGCCGTCGTGGGCCTCGAGCAGGAGCTTGTGGTCGCCCCAGTGGCGCAGGTCCGGCGACCACGAGAGCCACATGTGGGCGCCGCCGCGGAGCGGCGAGGGGCGGTGGATCATCGCCCAGCGTCCCCCGAACCGAACCGGGAACAGCGAAGCGTCCTTGTCCTCGGGCGGCATCACGGGGCCCAGGCGCTGGACGGTCCGGAAGTCGCGCGTCGTGGCCAGGGAGACGAGCGGCCCGCGGCGGCTGTAGGCCGTGTAGGCGATCGCCCACTCCTGGCGCTCGGGGAGCCAGGTCAGGCGTGGGTCCTCGCAGCCCCAGATCTCCTCGGGGTCGCGGTCCGCGTCCGCGCGGAGCAGCGGCTCCGGGTCGAACCGCCAGTCGTGCTCGCCATCCGCGCTGCGCGCGACGTGCAGCTGCGAGATGCCGCGCAGGTCCTCGACGCGGATCAGGAGCACCGTCTCGTCGCCCACCCGCGTCGCGCCGGGATTGAACACAGTGTTGGCGGGGTAGGGGAGGTCGGCGGCGGTGAGGATCGGGTTGGCGGAGGACCGGACGAACAGCGGCTCCGGGACGGTCACCGCTGGGCCTCTGAAGGCTGGATCGAGGGCTGCATCGACGCCTTGATCGCACCGGCGCGGAGCGTGCTGGCGG
>JAJYMP010000011.1 GCA_021786915.1 Chloroflexota bacterium | reverse complement strand
GGTCAGCAGAACCTCGCCCGCGGCCTCCGCGCGGCGCACCTTGCGGCGGATCTCGTGGCGCTCCTTCTTGCCCAGGCCCGCGAGGTAGTCGTCCATCGTCGCGCCCTCGGGGAGCGTCGCCACGGGGCAGACCTCCTCGGGCTCCACGTTGAGCGTCCAGCCGCGGTCGATCTCGCGCGCGCCGAACGCCCGCGCGAGCGCGTCGAGGGCCGGGTCGCCGGCGCGCAGCCGGCGCAGGTCCACGGCGTCCCAGGGCTGCGGGTGGTCGGGGTCGCCGCCGTCGGCGCAGTAGTCGGCCAGCGCGGCGGCGGCGGCGGCGAGGTGGTCGGGGGCGGCCAGGATCGTGGCGTAGTCGGCGTGGTAGCTGGCGCCGAAGAAGAGCGCCTTCGTGTCGGCCGGGACCGCGGTGAGCTCCGAGCCGCCCGCGTGGCGGAGCGTGGTGTGGAGCTCGAGGTCCCGCGGCTCCGCCTCGTGGCGGTGCATCAGCGGGACGATCGCGACCGGGGCCGCGTCATCAGGTCCATCGGCCGGGACGAGGACCAGCGTCTCCTCGTGCGCGTTGGCGCCGTACGCGTCCCACCAGGCGCGGTGGAAGGCCCACGACGAGAACGGGGTGGCCCACGGGTTCGCGGCGGCGAGCGCGTCCCAGGCGGCCGGGTCCACCTCGCTGAAGGGGCGCCGCACGGGGCGGAGGGTCATTGGCGCGGGACAGACAGGCTCGTCGGTCGCGGTCGTAGGGGGCACGTTCGCGAGCATAACACCGGGTCGCCGGAGGCTCAGGAAGTGCCCCCGAGCGGCGTCGCGACGAGACGCCCGGGTTCCGGCGCCGCCTCTCGGCCCGCTTTCGCTCATCTACGGGTGGCAGCGGTATTGGACGCCCCAGCAATCCCGATTTCGGCTCAGATACGGGCAGCACCCGTGAGTGGTGCTGAATCCCGCCCGGTCGGCAGCCGATCCCCTCGCGACTACGGCCCTGACCCGTAGATGAGGCGAATCGGCCTCGGCCGGCCGCTGGGGAGCCGAACGGTTCGTTCGCGGCCGAACCGCTAGCCCTGCTTGCTGAGGTCGCTCGCTGGCTGCCGCCCGGGACCCTCGCCGCGCGCCGGCGGCTGAGTCGTGCTGGGGTCGCCACGCGCGGTGGCGCGTGCGGACGCCGGCCCGAGCCGGGGGTTCGCGGTGTGGGGCGTGCGTGCGGGGGGCGCTCCTGACCCTGACGCGACTCAGCCAGCGAGGGACCAGCGGATCGGGACGCTAGTGGAGCAGCGCCCGCAGGCCGCCCAGCGTGAGCATCGGCGCGTGCGGGTTCGTCAGGCGGCGGATCAGGAAGTACTCGGGGAGCGGCCGGTCGTCGGTGATCAGCGGCCCGCTGCCCACCGCGCGGCGCAGCTGGTCGCCGGACGCCCAGGTCAGGCCCAGGAGCGTGTCCACCCACGCCTGCGCCGTGCGGTGGCCCGAATCGGGCGCGTCGTCCACGTCGGCCAGCACGCCGGGCCGGTTGAGCACGGCGGTGATGCCGGCTGCCGTGAAGTCCACGGGCCCGTCCGAGCCGATCATGTAGAACCCGTAGCCGCCGGCGCCCGCCACCACGCGCACGTTCGGGAAGACCGACATGAACGTGCGGACGTGGGCGAGGAACTCGTCGATCGTCTGGCCGTACGGCACCCACTGGACCATCACGCCCCCCGGGTTGAGGCGCGCCTTCGACGCCCGGTAGAACTCGAGCGACGAGATCACCGACACGCCCGAGCTCTCGATGGGCGGCGGCGGGTCCACGATGACGAAGTCGTAGGTCTGCGACGTGAGCTCCACGTGGTTCCGCCCGTCCGCGATGATCACCTTGCCGTTGGGGTCCGCGAGCACCGCGGCGGCGTCGGGGTAGTACCAGTGGAACATCTGGGGCACCGACGGCACCAGCTCCACGACGTCGGTCTTGACCCCCGCGCGGAGCGAGGTCCGGAACGCGGTCCCCATGCCGAAGGCGATCGCGAGGCCGCGGCTGGCGTTCGGCCGCAGCATCAGCGGCAGCAGCGGCATGAACTTGGTGTCGACCGTGATGATCGTCATCGACGTGCCGGCCACCCACAGCTGCTTGAACCCGTCCCGCTCGCCCGCGACAACCGACGCGATCTCGTCCTCGGTCGCCTGGAACACCTGGCCGTGCTTCTGCTCGATGAGCGTGGTGGTGGGGTTGCGGAACACGGTGCCGGCGACGAGCGCGACCACGACGAGCACGGCCGTCGCCGCCCCCGCCGCGCCGCCGACCCAGCGCACGGCCGCGCCCGCCCGCGAGGAGCGCGCGAGCAGCACGCCGCCCACGACGGCGTTCGTCAGCGCGAGGCCGGCGAGCGTCGCGGGCGACCCGATCAGCGGGATGATGAAGAAGGGCAGGATGAACGTCGCCGCGATCGACCCGGCCGTGTTGACCGCCAGCAGCGAGCCGCTCGCCGAGCCCTCGGCGCCGGCCTCGTCGCCCAGCAGCGAGGCCGTGGCCGGGAACGTGAGGCCCATCGCCACGGTGGGCGGCAGCACGACGACCGCCGCGGCCCACGCGAAGCTGCGGAGCGACTCGAGGAAGTTGGGCGCCGAGCCGTTGAACGGCTGCACCGGCGACGCCAGCACGGCGGCGCCGCCCACGACGAGGACGGCGGTCGCGATCTGGGCCAGCCCGATGAGGACCGGCGCGTGGCTGCGCTTGGGCCGGATGAGCCCCAGGACCACCGCCCCCACGGCGATGCCCACCAGGAACAGCGCCAGGATGATCGTGAACACGTAGGTGGAGCTGCCGGTGCCCGCGCCCAGCATGCGGTTCCAGGTGACCTGGTAGCCGAGCGAGGTGAGGCCCGACACGAACGCCAGCCCGAGGGCGAGGCGCCGGCGGGCGGGCGGCTGGCGCAGCTGCGTCGGCGTCGCCGCGCGAGCCGGCTCGCGGACCGTCGCAGCCTCAGTTGCCTGCATCTCGCCGCGCAACCCCCACCGGGCGTCGAGCAGCAGCGCGATGAGCCCCGCGGTCGCGGAGCACCCGGCCCCCACCAGCAGCGCCCCGCTCAGCCCCAGGAGCTCGATGAGCACGAAGCCCGCGAGCACCGTCCCCCCGATCGCGCCGATCGTGTTCGCGGCATAGAGCTTCTGGAACGCGCCCGCCAGGCCGCGGGGCCCGCGCGACAGGTAGCGCGTGAGCGTCGGCAGCGTCGCG
>JAJYMP010000749.1 GCA_021786915.1 Chloroflexota bacterium | reverse complement strand
TGACGACGCCTGCGGCGCTGCGCGCGGCCGCGATCGCGCTCGCTGCGGTCTCGGGCTCCGTGGCGATGACGGCGCCCCCGTCGCGGCCCGCCACGGTGACGTTGTACCCGGTCAGTGTCGCGAGCCCGGTCACGAACAGTGCATCGAGCCGGCGGGCGAGGCTGATTCGGCCCAGCATGCGCCCCGGGCTCGCGGGATCCGGGATCGGCTGCGAGGTGGCGAGGTACACGGCCTGGCCGACCGTGAGGACGGTGGGCGAGGACGCTGGGGGCGAGGCGAGCTCTCCCAGGGCGGCCGCGACGGTGGACTCCCCGGCGGACACCGAGCCTGTCGACGTCTCCACGCGACCCGCCTCGACCGAGCCCTGGCCCACAAGGAACGCGATCACGTCGTCGTGGGCGGTGGCCAGCTCGCCGGCGCCCACCATGCGCTCGAACACGGGCCAGGTCGCGTAGCTCGCCGCCAGTGCGTCGAGCTCGGCCTGCGCCTCGCGGACATGCAGCGTGGCCGCCGCTGCCGCCTGCTCCGTGCGCACGAGTGCATCCGCAGCGAGCGCGCGGTCGACCTGGCCGTACACCAGGATCCCCAGGATCGCCGCCGGCAGCACCGCCGCGAAGATGAGGGCGATCGCGGTGAGGCGGTTGAACGGGACGCCGGCGCCGCGAGCGAGTCGTCGGCGCAGGAGCGTCATGCCTCGTCGTCCCCCAGCGGGTCGCCGAGGCGGTAGCCGCCGCCCTTCATCGTGTGGATGAACTTCGGCTGGCTCGGGTCGGCCTCGAGCTTCTGGCGGAGCCGTCGGATCGTGACCCAGACGTAGACCGGGTCGGCCCCGTCGGCGCCCGACCAGACCCGGGCGAGCAGCTGCTCGGTGGTGAGCGGCTCGCCGCCCGCGGCGACCAGCGCGCCCAGGAAGCGGCTCTCCACGGGCGTCAGCCGGATCCGCGTACCGTTGACCACGGCCTCCCTGCGGCGCAGGGCGAGGACCAGCCCGGTGGCCACGGTCCGCTCTTCGGCCGGGACGCGATCGGGCATCCGCCGCAGGACCCGCTCCACACGAACGCGCAGCTCTGGGTAGTGGAACGGCTTGACGAGGTAGTCCTCGGCGAAGTCGCGGATCGACGCGGTGCGCGACGCGACCTCGGTGACCGCGGACAGGACGATGATCGGCAGGTCGGCGCGCTTCTTGATCTGGGCCGCGACCTGCTCGCCGCGCATGTCGGGGAGCATCAGGTCCAGGATGACCAGGTCGGGCCAGCGACGGTCGACCGCGCTGATCGCCTGGCTGCCGCGGGTGGCCACGCTGGCCTCGAACCCGTCGCGCCGGAGGCGGTCCTCGAGCAGCGCGACGAGGCGGACGTCGTCATCGACGAGCAGCAGGTGCGGAGCTCGGGTGGTCACTGGCTGGATCCCCCGTTCATGGTCACTGGCTGGTCCCGCCGCTTTCCGCCAGATGGCGGGGCTTCGGCTTGGGCGTGGGCGTGGGCGTGGGCGTCGGGCTGGGCGTGGGCTTCGGCTTGGACGTCGGCTTCGGCGAGGGCTTGGCGGGGTGGCTCGGCTTGGGCTTGCTGCTCGGCTGCGGCTTGGCGGTCGGCTCGGGCGAGGCGGCGGGCTCCGGCGAGCCAGCGGGCGTCGGTGAACCCGCGGCCGGGACGGGCGTGGCGCCCGAGACCGGGGCTGGAGATCGGGAGGGTCCGGGTGCAGGACGACTCTGCGGCTCGGGGGTGGCCGGCCTGTCGGAGGGCACGTCGGCGAGGAGCGCGGTCGCCGACGGGTCGGCGGCGAGCTGGGAGGGCACGGCCGCGGAGGTCGGATCGGCCGCGACGAGCACGACGATCGAGGTGGGCGGGCCGTCGGCCGAGACGGAGACCCAGACGGTGACGCCCGAGCGGAGGTAGGCCGTCCACGCACCCGCCCGCTGCATCGGCTGGTAGTGCGCCGCCCGCAGCGCCGCGTCGTACGCGGCGAGTTCGGCCCCGGGGGCTCCCGTCGAGGTGTAGGCGTAGAAGCGGGAGTCGCCGTCCACGCCGGGCCCGTCGGCGCCGACGGTCAACGTGGCCGAGGCCGGCACGGGCAGCGACGCGAGGACGCTCGCGGCCAACGCGGAGCCGGGGCTGGCAGCGGGCGAGCAGGCGCCGCACGCCGAGGCGACCGCGAGGGCCAGCAGGGCAGCCGCAATCCGACCGGCTCTGATCGGCAGGCGGCCCGCGGACATGTCGAGGTCTCCCTGCGCTTGCGGAGCGCAGATCCCGCGCAGGGGCCTGACGGGGGTGCGATCAGCGCGAGCGCCTGGCACGAGCGTCGCGGTGCAATCGACCCGGAACGGCGCCAGAGCCCCCGCCTAGGCGCGTTCTGCGCAGATTGTAATGCACCACCCCGCGCCTCCTACAATTCCCCACATGCCCACCCAACCGCAGCGCACCCACCACGAGGCCTGGATCATCGACGCCGTCCGCACCCCGATCGGGCGGTACGGCGGCGCGCTCGCCTCGGTTCGGCCCGACGACCTCGCCGCCCTGGTCATCCGCGCGATCGTCGAGCGGACCTCGCTCGACCCGGCCCTCGTCGAGGACGTGATCATGGGCTGTGCGAACCAGGCGGGCGAGGACAACCGCAACGTGGCCCGGATGGCGCTGCTGCTCGCCGGCCTTCCGGTCGAGGTGGCCGGGCTGACGGTCAACCGGCTGTGCGGCTCCGGTCTCCAGGCGGTCAACTCCGCGGCGCACGCGATCGGCGCGGGCGACGGCGAGGTGTTCATCGCGGGCGGCGTGGAGTCGATGAGCCGGGCGCCGTACGTGATGCTCAAGCCGGAGGCGGCGTACGAGCGCGGGGCGCGTCAGCTCGAGGACACGACGCTCGGCTGGCGGTTCGTGAACCCGAAGATGCGCGAGGCGTACCCGCCGATCTCGCTCGGGGAGACGGCCGAGTGCGTCGCCGAGCAGTACGGCGTCTCGCGCGAGCGCCAGGACGCGTTCGCGCTCGAGAGCCAGCAGCGGGCCGCGGCCGCGATCGCGGCCGGTCGATTCGCCGCGCAGCTGGTGCCGGTGAGCGTGCCCGGCAAGAAGGGCGCGGTCACGGTGGTGGACCGCGACGAGCACCCGCGCGAGACCTCGCTCGAGGCGCTGGCCGCGCTCCGGCCGGCGTTCGCCAAGAACGGGACCGTGACGGCGGGCAACAGCTCCGGGATCAACGACGGCGCGTCGGCGCTGCTTCTGGTCGAAGCGGAGCGGGCGCGCGCCCTGGGGCTTCGGCCGATGGCCCGGGTGGTGTCGACCGCCGTCGCCGGGGTCCACCCCGACGTCATGGGGATCGGCCCCGTGCCTGCGATCCGCAAGGCGCTCGCGCGGGCGGGCCTGGCCGTGGCCGACATCGACCTGTTCGAGATCAACGAGGCGTTCGCGAGCCAGTCGGTCGCCTGTGCCGACGAGCTTGGCCTCGACCTGGCCAAGGTCAACCCCAATGGCGGGGCGATCGCGCTGGGCCATCCGCTGGGCGCCTCGGGGGCGCGCCTGCTCACGATGCTGGTCCACGAGCTGGGGCAGACGGGCGGCAGGTTCGGGGTGGCCGCGATGTGCATCGGCGTGGGGCAGGGGATCGCGACCGTGGTCGAGCGGGTGGAGGCGTAGGCCCAGCCTGCCCTCCGCCTGGCCCTCCACCTTGCGCGCGAACGCGAGTCAGGTCCGACTCAATTCCGGTGTCAGTGAGCGTGGGTGGCCGCTCGAAGTGCCAGTCTGGGCCTCCTCCCACGCTCGGCTCCAGCTCGAATGAGTCTGACCCGACTCACGCCGCCTCGGCGGGGGCGCCTCGCCGGGGCCGCTCGGTCAGCCGCCTCGGCGGGGCCGCTCGAAGTGCCAGTCTGGGCCTCCTCCCACGCTCGGCTCCAGCTCGAATGAGTCTGACCCGACTCACGCCGCCTCGGCGGGGGCGCCTCGTCGGCCGCCTCGGTCAGCCGCCTCGCCGGGGCCGCTCGGTCGGCCGCCTCGGCGGGGGCGCCTCGTCGGCCGCCTCGGCGGGGGCGCCTCGTCGGCCGCCTCGGTCAGCCGCCTCGGTCAGCGTCATTTCGCGCCGCGGTGCCGGGCCGTTGGGCGCCGCCGTGCAATTTCGCCATGGGTGTGGACGAAATCCGTTGCGGTGCGTACGATTCACGAGCTCCGGGCCGGGCGGTCCGGGGCCCGCGACCCGAAGGAGAACCCGCTGTGATCGACGCCCAGCCCTCGATCGTCAATCTGACCGACGCCGCCGCGACCAAGCTTCGCGAGCTGACGAAGGAAGAGCCGAGTCCCGCGATCGGCCTGCGCGTGTACGTCTACTCGGGCGGCTGCTCGGGCTACCGGTACGGGATGATGCTCGAGGACCAGCCCGCCGAGGACGACAACGTCCTCGAGACCAACGGCGTGCGGGTCTACGTCGACAGCAACAGCGTGCCGCTGCTCAACGGCTCGTCCATCGACTACGTCGACACCCTGATGGGCGCCGGGTTCACCGTCGTCAATCCCAACGCGGTTTCCGGCTGCGGCTGCGGCTCCTCGTTCCGAACCGCCGAGGACGAGGGCACGCCGCGAGCCTGCTCTCACTGACCGCACCGAGGTCGTGGGGCGCCCCAGGCGCCTGAACAACCCCAACCGCCCGATCCCGAGCCGCCGGCCACCGGCGGCTCGATGATTCCTCGGTGCGGAGCGCCATCGGCCCCACCGCCATCGGCGCACCGCCCGTTCTGGTCGGCGCCGCAGCCCGGCTGCGTCGCGAACGCAACGTGATCGACCAGGCCGCGCGCCCTCGCCGCCGCGTCCCCGAATCGCGACCCGCCTTACTCTTCGATTCGTGCGCCTACCGCTCTTCCCCCTCCACACCGTCCTGGCGCCGGGGATCGCCCTGCCGCTCCACATCTTCGAGGAGCGCTACCGCGTCATGGTCCGCCGCTGCCTCGACTCGTCGACGCCCTTCGGCGTGGTGCTCATCCGCGAGGGGTCCGAGGTTGCGCTCCGCCATGGCGTGGCGACCGAGATCGCGATCGCCGGAGTCGGGACGTTCGCGGAGATCCGCGAAGCGAGCAAGTACGCCGACGGCCGCTGGGACCTCCTCGTGGTGGGCACGGGCCGCTTCAGCGTGCTGGAGGTGGACGCAGCCTCCGAGCCGTACCTGGTGGCCGACGTGGAGCCGCTCCCCGACGCGGTGGGCGACGAGGAGGTCGCCGGGCGTCTGGTCCAGCGAGTCGGCGCCCGGTTCATCGAATACCTGCGCGAGCTCCAGCCGCGCGACGGCGAGCTGGGCCTGCCCGTCGATGTCCAGGTTGAGGTCGAGGTCGACGACGACCCGGTCGAGGAGGTGGCGGCCGAGGTCCAGGTGGACGCCACCGAGGAGGTCACGGTCGAGTCGCTCCGCGTGCCAGACGACCCGTCGGCGCTGTCGTTCCTGCTGACCGGGATCGTCCAGGCCGAACTCGACCGCAAGCAGGCGCTGCTCGAGGCGTCGACGGCCGAGGAGCGTCTGCGCGACCTCGACGGCCTGCTGCGCCGCGAGCTGGACCTGCTCGACCGTCGCCTCGGGCTGTACGTCCCCGACCGTGCCTCGCTGTCCGACCGCCTGAACTGAGCGGGCGCCGGCCCGGACCGCAGCCCTCCCGCCCCCGGGGCCGATGGCAACCTCGCCCGGCGCCGGTGGCAACCAGTCCGCGCCTGCGCCGACGGCGGCCTCCCGGGCCGATGGCGACCCCCCTATGCCGTCAGGCGCGACCGGGAAGCGGTGCGCCGCTCCACGCTCATGGTGACTGCCACCACCACGAGGGTGCCCACGATCAGCCACGCGACCAGCACCGCCACGCCCACCGACACCGAGGAGCTCGCGCTCTCGATGCAGGCGCGGATCGCGTCGATGGCCCACGAGGTCGGCAGCAGCGGCCGGATGAACGCGAGCGGCCCCGGTAGCGCGTCGACGCCGAACGGGTAGCCCGACGCTGCGACGCCGAGCCCGGCCAGCAGCAGGGCAGTCACCCAGCCGCGGAGCCCGAACGCCGACTCCAGCGCCCCGATGAGCACCGCGAAGGCCGCCGCGGTCAGCAGGCTCATGGCCACGAGCATCGGGAGGCGCGCGATGGCGATCCCGACGCCGAGGTCGAGCCCGGCGACCATCAGCCCCGCCGCGACGAGCCCGGCGACCGCCGCCAGCCCGACCGCGCCCACCGGCCTGGTCCACCAGCCCCGCCCGCGGCCCATCGACGGCACGGCCAGCAGCGCCGCCAGCGCCCCCAGCCAGAGCGCCAGGACCATCGCCAGCGGCGCGATCCCCGCCGGGCTGCCGTCGGCGGCCGTGGTCTGCACGGTCACCGGGTCGGCCACGCGCGCGGCCACCTGCGAGCGGTCGGCGGTGCCCGTTGCGGGCATGGAGCCCGCCGTCGTCGTGAGCGAGTCGGAGACCTTCGAGGCATCGCTCGAGAGCGACGTGCCGTCGGTGGCGAGCAGGCCAGTCTCCGCCTGTACCAGCCGGGCCCCGTCGAGGGCCTGGTTGATGGCGTCGGTCAGCTGGGTGGCACCGCTGGCCGCCGTCTTCGTCCCGGACGCCAGCTTCGTCGCGCCGGCTGCCGTCGTGTCGAGGCCGGACGCCAGCTTGTCGGCGCCGCTTGCGAGGGCGCTCGCGCCGGTCGAGAGCTGGGTGGCGCCCGATGCCGTCTGCGAGGCGCCCGAGCTCAGGGCCGACACGCCGTCGACGAGCTGCGGCATGCCGGCGGCGAGCTGGCTGGTGCCGTCGGCGAGCTGGCTGGCGCCGGGCGTCAGCTGCGCAGCGCCCGCGGCCAGGGCAGACGCCCCGGCGGCCGACGAGGCGATCCCGGATTCGATCGCCGGCGCGCCGGCCGCGAGCTGGGACAACCCGCTGTGCAGGCTGTCTGCGCCGCTGGATGTGGACACGGCCCCGCTGGCGACGCCCGCGGCCGCAGCAGATGCCTGGCTCGCGCCCGAGGCGACGGTTGCCGCGGTGTCGCGCACGGTTGCCGAGCCGTTCGCGATGCCGGTGAGCGCACCACACACGGTTGCGCCACCGCCCATCCCGGTGCAGTTGGCGGCAAGCTGATCGACCGCGCCGGTGTACGCATCGACGGCGCTCTTGAGGCCGCTGGCCCCGGTCGACACGCCGGCCGCGGCCGCCGCTGCCTGCGACGCGCCGGTCTCGAGGTCGTGGGCACCGCTGGCGAGGCTTGCCGCCCCGACGTCGAGCGCGTGGACCTGGCTGCCCAGACCGGTGGTGTTGCTGGCCAGCGTCTGGAGCCCGGCCGAGAGCGACTCGATGCCCGAGACGGTCTGCGACACGCCCGCCGCGAGGTCCGATGCCCCGGAGGCGAGCTGCGAGGTCTGCGCCGGCAGCGTCCTGGTGTGCGCTTCGAGGGCGACGAGGCCGCTGGCGAGCGACGATGCCCCGGTTGCGAGCGCCGAGGCGCCGGAGGCGGTCTTGCTGGCGCCCGCCGCGAGCGTCGAGGC
This sequence comes from Chloroflexota bacterium, assembly GCA_021786915.1. Next base: position 10,597 of record JAJYMP010000749.1, on the reverse strand, counting down.
AGCCGCGGCGAGTTGCTTTGTGCCCGAGGCGAGCTGGCTGGTGGCATCGACGAGGCTTGCCGTGCCGCTGACCGACGCCGAGGTCCCCGACGCCAGCTTGCCGAGCCCGGACACCATCTCGCCCGACACCGCGTTGACGCCGCTGGCCGAACTCGCGAGGGAGGTGGCGCTGTTCGCCACGTCCTTCGCCGAGGATGCCGCGTGCGTGACGTCGTTCTGGGCGGTGGACACGCCGAGCAGGACGTCCTCGACGTAGGAGGCGGTGGCATTGCGGGTCGCGGACGCGGTGATCGCGTCGCTCACCGAACGGGCGACCGCAGTGGCGACGTTGCCGCCGCCGCTCCCCGTCTCCAGGTGCAGGGTCGCCGCGGGGGTGCTGCCGGACGTGCCGGCGCGGATCGCCGCGATGTCCTGCGAGAAGTCGGCGGGGATCGTCAGGACGGCCGCGTACTGGCCGGATGCGAGCCCATCGGCCGCTGCCTTCGCGTCCGTGGCGGTCCACGCGACGCCGGCTGCGCCGAGGCCGCTCGAGGCCGGGTCCGAGGCGCCGGACGTGCTGCCCGACCCGCCCGCGACCAGATCGTCGCTGATGTCCTTGCCCAGCGTGAGCTGCTTGGCGGAGCCGTCGCCGGCGGTGACCGTCGTCCCCGTGTCGGCGTTGACGACGGCTGCCTGGATCGTGACGGCGCCGGGCTGTGGCTGCCACGCCCAGGTCACCAGCCCCGCGAACGTGACCGGGACCAGGATGGCCAGGCCGAGTGCTGCAGCCGCACGGACCAGCGATCGTCGCGCCCGGCCGGGGAGCGCCCCGCCGTCGAGCGCCGGCTCGAACGCCGGCTCGAACGCGACAAGACCAGTCCGGACAATCTCGTCACCCGTCGTGGATTCGGCACGTGCCGCGGTCCCGACGAGGACCGGCTCGGCCGAACCGCCGCCGGCCGCCGCAGCCGAAGCGGCGCCGGCCGCAGCCGAGACGCCGCCACCCGCCGCAGCCGAAGCGGCGCCGGCCGCAGCCGAGACGCTGCCGCCGGCCGCAGCCGATACGCCGCCGCCGGCCGCAGCCGAGACGCCGCTGGCCGCGCCGCCAGCCGCCCCCGCGGGCGCCAGCGCCGGGCCGCTGAACCGCGACCCCGACGGCCACCACGCCCGATCGCCCACCAGCGTCGTGATCGCGGGCACCAGGATGGAGCGCACGACGAACGTGTCGATCAGCACCCCGATCGCGACCGCCACGCCCACCTGGAACAGCACCACGAGCGGAGCCGTGGCCATCGACCCGAACGTCCCAGCCAGGATGAGCCCGGCCGAGGTGATCACGGACCCGGTGTGGCCCGACGCGATCCGGATGCCGTCGCGGATCGAGCGGTGCTCGCTCTCCTCGCGCACCCGGCTCATCAGGAAGATGTTGTAGTCCGATCCCAGCGCGACCAGCAGCACGAACACCATCAGCGGCAGGTAGAAGCTGACGCCGGCCTGGTGGAGCACGTCCTGGAACAGGAAGGCGGACAGGCCGACGGCGGACAGGTACGAGAGCAGGACTGTGCCCACCAGGTACAGCGGCGCCACCATCGCGCGGAGCAGCAGCACCAGCACCAGGAAGATGCCCAGCACCGTGATGACGCCGACGCGGTTGAAGTCGTTCTCGAGCGTCGTCTGGACGTCGGCGAACTGCGCGGTCGGGCCGCCGAGGTAGGCCTGTGCCCCCGGCCCGAAGCCGGGTGCCGCGGCGGCGAGGGACCGCTGGGCGTTGCGGACCGTGTCGAAGGAGGTCGTGGCGTACGGGTCGTCCGCGCTGACCAGGTAGAACCTGGTGGCCGTGCGGTCCGCGGAGATGAACGCGTTGACCGCGTCGGTCACCTTCTGGGCGTTGTCGCCGCCCAGGCCCACCGGGACGAACAGGTCGTCGGGCCGCGTCGCGAACACCGACGCGAGCGAGTGGAAGGCGCTCGGGATCGCCGCGAAGGTCGCTTTCGCCTCGCGCTGGAGCTCGAGTGCGGACGACGTGTTGGCGAGGCTCTTGGGCGAGAGCCGGGAGTCGGGCTGGCTGTCGAAGTGGACGGCCAGCGCGTTCATGGCATTCGCGGTGTCGACGGCCGCGGTGGCCGATGGCTTGGTGGCGAGCGACGCCGCGCTCCGGACGGCGTCACGGTACGACGTCAGGGGGCGGACCTCCGGATACGCCGTGGCCAGCTCGTCGAGGTACTTCGACATCAGCGAGGCGTCGGAATTGCTGGCGCTGCTGCCGCTCGCCACGGCCGCGGGGGCGGTGAGCGCGGCGGCGAGCGTACGCAGCTGGGTGGCGACGACCGTCTGCTTCTTGACCCGCGCGACGAGGTCCAGCGCGTCGGTGATCGACTGGCGGGCGGCGCGGTACTCGGCCCGGCCGGCGACATCGGGGTAGGACGCGCCCAGCGCCCCGACGTAGTTGAGCGCCTGGTCCAGGCCGTCGGTGAGCTTGGGGTCCAGGAGCGAGGAGCTGGAGCCGCTGGCCGCGGCCGATGACGACGACGAGGACGACGAGTCGGCGGAGAACGCGTCGCCGATCGTCCCCAGCTGGATCGAGGGGCGGAAGCCGTCGGGCACCTTGCCGTCGCCGTTGGGCGTGACGAGGCTCGTGACCTGCGACACACCGGGGCTGGACTGGAGTGCCAGGACGGTGTCGCGCAGCCGGGCGAGGTTGGCGGGGGCGAGCATGTCGCCCGAGGGGCTCTCGATGAGGCCCGTCGACTGGACCAGCTTGCCCTTGCCCAGGTGCGCCGCCACGACGTCGAACCCCTGCCGCGCGTCGGAGCTGTCCGGCAGTTCGGCGAGCGTGTCGAAGTTGGTGTGCATCTGCGGCACGAACATCGCGGGCAGCCCGAGCGCCACGATCAGCGCCAGCGTGATGACGCCCGGGTGGCGCGAGACCCCCGCGGCCAGCCTGGCGAAGAACCCGCCGGGCTCGCCCTCGGCCGCGGGCCGCGTGTGCATCGGCCAGAACAGGTAGTGGCCGAAGATGCCGAGCAGGGCGGGGGCGAGCGTGAGGCCGGCGACGAGCGTGATCGCGATGGCCACCGCGATCGCGGGCCCGGTGGACTTGATCATCTCGAACTGGCCGAACGCCATCGCGCCCAGGCCCACGATGACCGTCGCCGCCGAGGCGCTGATCACCGCGCCGATCCGCCGGACGGTGGTCCGCGAGGCGTCGTGCCAGTCCACGCCGCCGCTGACCTCTTCCCGGAACCGGCTGATCAGGAAGATCGCGTAGTCCGTGCCGACGCCGAACACCATGACCACGAGGAACGTGTCCAGCAGCGAGCTGACCTTCCAGCCGGCCGCCGCCAGCAGCCCCAGCACGCCCCGCGAGACGACGTAGGCGCCGGCGATCGTGACCAGCGGCACCATCGCCGCCAGCGGCGCCCGGTAGATCAGCAGCAGGATGACCAGGACGAGGATGATCGTGACCCTGGTCGTGCTGTCGGTGCCGGCCTTGACCGCGTTGAGGTAGTCCGAGGTGATGCCGGCGGTGCCGGTGACGTGGACGACGAGCCCCGCTGGCGCGGTCTGCGCGATGTGGGCCCGCAGTTCTCCAACGACGGCCGAGGCCGCATCGCCGGCCGACGACACGTTGAGGTCGATCAGCAGGAGCTGGAGCTGGCCGTCGGGGCTCTTGAGCATCGACTCGAGCTCGGGGCGCGAGGTCGCCGAGGCCGTGCCGGTGACGGCATCGCGGAGCTCAGCGGGCGCCTGGGGGCTGCGGACCCAGGCGGCAGTCGCGTCGAGGTAGGCGGCATCGGCGTCGGTGAGGCCCGTGTCGCGCGAGAACGTCAGGGTGGCGCTCGATGTGGCGGTCGCGCCCGGGAACGCCTTCTCGAGCGCGTCGTTGGCGAGCGACGAGGGCGCCGTTGCGGGGAGGAACGCGGCCTGGTCGGACGAGGCGCTGTCAGCGAGCGAGGGCGCCAGCTTGACCGAGGCGACCATCGCCACGATCCAGACCACCACGATGAGGTATCGCCACCGGTAGGTCCTCGAGCCAAGGCCTTCGAACACGATCTGCCTCCACGGTCGGTGCCTGACACGCCGACCTGCGGTGATGGGAATCGGCGGGGTTGCGGCGCGGGTGGCCGCTCGGGTAGGATACGAATGCGTATCCGATGCGTCAATGTATCGAATACACCACCGTATCGAGGTCGAGACGCGGGTGACCGAGGTCAGGGAGCCGTCCCGCACGGCGCGCCGCGAGGCCACGCGAGAGCGCGTGCTGGACGCGGCGCTGGCGGTGTTCGCCGAGCGCGGCGTGATCGGCTCGTCCGTCGAGGACATCTGCGAGCGAGCCGGCTTCACGCGCGGGGCGTTCTACTCGAACTTCGCCGACAAGACCGAGCTGGTCGATTCGCTGGTGGCCCGCGAGCACGCGCGCGTCATCGCCAGCCTGGACGCGAACCTCGCCCTCACCCTGGCCGACTTCGCCGCGGCCGACAACGCCGCTCCCGGCGAGGAGCTGGGCGCCATGGCGCCGGTCGTGGAGCGGATCCTGCGGGCGATGCCGGTGGACCGCCAGGTTGCGATGCTCCAGACCGAGCTCGAGATCAACGCCATCCGGCAGCCCGAGGTGTCGGGCGAGTTCCGCGACGCGGACCAGCGGTTCCGCGCCCGCATCGCCGAGTTCATCGAGTACGGGACGCGGTTCCGCAACCGCGAGCTGCTGGTGTCGGCATCCGACGTGGCCGACGCGTCGATCGCCATCGTGGAGCGCAGCGTGCGGCGGGCGCTGCTCCAAGGCGGGGGAGCGGACCCCGACGCGATGGCGCGCTCGGTGCTGCCGCTGCTGCTGCTCGCGGTGTCCAAGCCGGCCTCGGAGTAGCGATCCCTCGGCTCCGGCCAGCGGCCCGTCTCGCGCCGGCCCTTCGAGGCGACCGCCATCCGCCGGAGTCCGCCTTACCCCCGAGCGTGCTATGCGGGCTCCGGTTCCTGGACACGCCCCCCGGGTGGTGACCCGGGACGCTGGGTTCCCTGACACGCCCAGTGGCAGAACGAACTCCCGTGCTCGGCGCCCGACGCGAGGCCAGCATGGGGTTGAGATGCGCAAGCGGCTGGTCACCGTGCCGCACCGCTGGCCGTCGCGGTCTTGGCCTTCCTGTCCGGCCTGGCGGTCGGTTCAGCGGGCGTGGCCGGCGTCCGCCCCGCCACGATGACCGGCGACGGCCACGTCGGCCAGCAGGTCGCCACCCTCTGGTCGGGCGGCACCGCCTACGGCATCGTGTCATCGGTCGTCTGGCGCGATGCCGCAGGCTCGGAGCACACGGACGGCAGGCCGGCGTGCCTCACACCGCTGAGCAGCGCGGCAGGCGTCCGCTTCACCGGGGCGGTCGTGTGGAGCGGCAACACTGGTCAGGCGACGGTGTTCTGGGTGGACTGCGAGGGCCGCTGAGGCGGTGGAGCGGCGCGCTTGCGCCCTTGCCGCCACCCGTCAAGGTGTGGCCCTTCAGGCCATGGATTCCCGTGACAGGCGCCAATTTGTGGCCTCTGCTGCCAAGTTTCGACCGTCGGCGACCGGGGGCCCGCCGCGAATCAGTCGGTTCGCCGCATCGCATGCCAAGATCTGACGGTGCTGGGCGGAATCCATGGCACGAGAGTCCAACCCGGCGCGGTGACTTGACAGGCTGACGGGGCACGGTCACGAACCGGCCGTGCAACCGCGAAGTCGCCGGTAGGGTTAACCGCCTCATGCTGCGAACCGTGCGTTCCACCCCCTGGCCCTGGCTGTTCTTCTCCCTCGGCGCCATCTGGGGCTGCTCGTTCCTGTTCATCAAGCTCGGCCTCGAGGCGCTGACACCCGTGGGCGTGGCGTTCGTGCGCCTCGCCATCGGCTCGGTCACGCTGCTGGCGATCGTCCGCTTGACGGGGACGCGCCTGCCGCGCCGGCGCCGGACCTGGGGCTACCTCGCGATCGTCGGGCTGCTGTTCTGCTCCATCCCGTTCACGCTGTTCGCCTGGGGCGAGACGCAGGTCTCCTCGATCCTGGCCGGCATCATCAACGCCTGCACCCCGCTCGCGACGCTCGTCGTCGTGCTGGCGGCCTTCCCGGAGGAGCGGCCCACCCGCCAGCGGATCGTCGGCCTCGCCATCGGCTTCGTCGGCGTGCTCGTCGTGGTGGGCGTGTGGGAGGGCCTCGGCGGCGGCGAGCTGCTGGGGGTGCTCGCCTGTATCGCCGCGATCACCTGCTACGGCCTGGCGTTCCCGCTGACGCGGCGCCACCTGGTGGGAACGGGCGACGGGCCCATCGCGATCGCGGCCGGGCAGGTCACCCTGGCGGCCCTGTTCCTGGTGCCGGTGGTCGTCGTCGAGTGGGTGCTCGGCAGCCCCATCGTGACGGGCCCGCCGTCGGCCGCGACGGTGCTCGGGATACTGGCGCTGGGCGGGCTGGGCTCGGGTGTCGCGTATGTCCTGAACACGCACATCGTCGGCGTCGCCGGCGGCACGGTCGCGAGCTCGGTGACCTACGTGACGCCGCTGGTCTCGGTCGCCGCGGGGGCGCTGCTCCTCGGCGAGCCGCTCAACTGGCACGAGCCGGTGGGCGGGGCGGTGGTGCTGCTCGGGGTGGCGATCAGCCAGGGACGCGTACCGCTGCCGGCGTTCCTGCGGGCTGCTGCGGTGTCTTAGTAGCTCGGGGCGGCCGCGAGGGGCCAGATTCCGCTCCTTCCGAACAAGACGAGGAGCATCCCGCGCTTCGGAGAGGCCCCGAAGGTGCCAAGGAGCGGCAGCTGAGCCTCCAGCGAGGCCGGGAGCACCCGGCAGGCCGGGGCTGCACGGCTCAGCGGCCGAGGGTCGTCCCGGGTGCGGTGTCTCGCGCGCCAATGGCCGCGGAATGTCCGGACTGTGCGCACAACGCCAGGGGGGCGCGTGCCGGCGGCCGCGCACGGAAGCAAAGTGGCCACATGGGGCCGTTTCGCTGTCATGCGATCGCAAGAAACGGCTGTGCATCATTGCGGACACCTCCTCTCTCCTCCGCGAACGAGGCCCCCGGTCAGCGACCATCGGGCCTCGCTTCGTGTCTGGCGGCGAGATGCTCCCATTCGTCGTACTATCCACGTCATGGGAGCACCTCACGCCGACCCCACCACCCGGCGCATGTTCGCGGCGTTCTTCCGCGCCGCCGCGCTCGTGGAGCCGCTGCAGCGCGAGATCGCGGCCCGCCACGGCATCGCCCTCGCCGACCTCCACGCCCTGCGCGTGCTGGAGCTGACGGGCTCCGTCGCGGTGAGCCACCTCGGCGCCGAGCTGGGCCTGCGCCGATCGTCGGCGACGAACCTCGTTGACCGCCTCGAGCGGGCCGGGCTGGTGGAGCGCTCCGCCGACCGGCAGGACCGGAGGGTGACGCTCGTGAGCCTCTCGAACGCGGGCCTCGAGGCCCTCGAGAGCTTCGACATGGTTCGCCAGAGCGACCTCGTCCGCCGCCTGCTCAGCCTCGACGAGCGAGAGCGCGCCGCCTTCGCCGACCTGCTCGACCGCATCACCGCCCCGACCGAGGAGATCCCCGCGTGACCCCCGCCCAGCCCCGCCCGCAGCGCCGCGCCGCCCACATCGACTATCGCTGGATCGCGCTCTCGAACACGACGCTGGGCATCCTCATGGCCGCGCTCAACGCGAGCACGGTGCTCATCGCGCTGCCGGCGATCTTCCGCGGCATCGGCATCAACCCGCTCGCGCCGGGCGAGACCGACTACCTGCTGTGGCTCCTGGTCGGCTACACGCTGGTGCTCGCGGTGATGCTCGTGCCCGCGGGCCGGATCTCCGACATGTACGGCCGGGTCCGGCTGTACAACGCCGGGTTCGCCGTGTTCGCCGTCGCGTCGATCGCCAGCTACCTCGTGCCCGGCAGCGGCAATGGCGCGGTGCTCTGGCTCATCGGCGCGCGCATGGTCCAGGCGGTGGGCGGGGCGTTCCTCATGGCCAACTCCGCGGCGATCCTCACCGACGCCTTCCCGGCCGACCAGCGCGGCTTCGCGATGGGCGTGAACCAGATCGCGGGCCTCGCCGGCGGGTTCCTCGGCCTGCTGCTGGGCGGCGTCCTGGCCGAGGTGGACTGGCGGGCCATCTTCCTGGTCTCGGTGCCGTTCGGCGTGATCGGCGCGATCTGGGCGTACCTGATGCTCCACGAGACCGCGACCATCCGCCGGCACCAGCGCTTCGACCTCGTGGGCCTCGTGCTGTTCGCGGCAGGCCTGTCCGCCGTGCTGATCGCGTTCACCTTTGCGCTCCAGCCCTCGGGCGACGCGACCACCGGCTGGACGAACCCGTGGATCCTGGGCTCGGTTGCCGGGGGCGTCCTGGTGCTGGTCGCGTTCGTCGTGGTCGAGCTGCGCGTGGCCGACCCGCTCTTCCGCATGGACCTGTTCCGCACCCGCCGGTTCGCGACCGGCAACATCGCGGGCGCGCTGTCCTCGATCGCCCGCGGCGGGCTCCAGCTGATCCTGATCGTCTGGCTGCAGGGGATCTGGCTCCCGCAGCACGGCTACACCTTCGACCAGACGCCGCTCTGGGCGGGCATCTACATGCTGCCGATGACGGCGGGCTTCCTGATCTCGGGGCCGCTGTCGGGCGCGCTCTCGGACCGCTTCGGCACCCGACAGTTCGCGACCGCCGGCATGCTGCTCTCGGTGGCGGGCTTCATCGGCATGATGCTGATCCCGGCCAACTTCGACTACCCGGTGTTCGCCGCGCTCCTCCTGCTCCTGGGCATCTCGCAGGGCGTGTTCGCGGCCCCCAACACGGCGTCGGTGATGAACTCGGTGCCGGCCGCGTTCCGGGGCGTGGCCTCGGGGATGCGTGCCGCGTTCCTCAACGTGGGCCAGAGCCTCAGCCTCACGGTGATCTTCACGCTGGTGGTGCTGGGCCTGTCCGCGAACCTGCCGGCGGCGCTCGTCAGCCACCTCACCGCCGCCGGGGTGCCGGCCACCATGGCCGCCGGGCTGTCGCACATCCCGCCGATCGGGGCGCTGTTCGCGGCGTTCCTGGGCTACAACCCGATGGGCATGATGCTGCCGCCGGACCAGCTCGCCGCCCTGCCCGCGGCCACCCGGACCGCGATCCTCGACACCTCGTTCTTCCCGCAGCTGCTCTCGGGCCCCTTCGTCGACGGGCTGCGGGTGGCGTTCAGCGCCTGCGCGGTCGTGTCGCTCGGCGCGGCGGCGGCGTCGTGGTGGAACGGGCCCGAGCCGGACCTCTCTGGCGAGGCGGTGGGGGCCGGCGTCGGGCCGCATGCGCACCCGCACGCGCCGGTGGCCGAGGCGATGCTCGAGGCCGCGGTGGGCGAGGCTGTTCTGGAGCCCGAGGGGGACTGAGCCACCCGGTGCGCGCCTCGTCGCTCGACGCCTCGAGCGGCACGTGCCATCCTCGGTGCATGGCAACGACGATCGCGACGACGCGGGACGTCGTGCAGATCCGGGGTGCGCGAGACGACGATTTCGAGGCAATGGCCGCGGTCCTCGCCGCTGCCAGCGAGGTCGACGGCGCCGACACCATTCTGAGCGCGGAGCAGTTGCGCGTCGGGATCGGAGGGTTTCCGGGCCTCGCGCTCGACGAGCAGGTCCACGTGGCGATGGCCGCAAACCGCCTCATCGGCTACGCGTTCGGGGTGATTGACGGCCAGGACGGCCCGGACGGCCGGACACTGTGGCATGACGGCCGGGTGCTGCCCGACTGGCGGGGCCACGGCATCGGGCGGCGGCTGCTGGCGGCGGCCCAGGCGAGCGCGCGGCGCCACGGAGATCGGCGCTTTGGCACCGCCCCGGGCGGATCGCACGTCCGCACGTCGGTCCCCGAGCACTCGGCGACTGCGCGTCGCTTGTTGGAGCACGACGGCTACGCGGTCGTCCGCTACATGGTGGCGATGGTGCGCCCGTCGCTGGCCGACCCGCCGTCACCGGAGCTCCCCGCGGGTCTCGAGGTCCGCCCCGCGACCCCCGACATGGCCATCCGAATCCTGCGTGCCGGAGATGAGGCGTTCCGCGACCACTGGGGCTTCCATGAGGCGACCGACGCCGACCTCCAGGCCATGGTGGATCACCCGCTCGCCGGCCAGCTTGACGTCTGGCTGGTCGCCTGGGACGGCGACGAGGTGGCGGGCGGCGTGCTTGGGTTCATCAACGAGGACGAGAACCGCGCGCTCGGCCGGCGCCGCGGCTACGCCGAGGGGATCTTCACGCGTCGGCCCTGGCGGGGCCGCGGCCTGGCGACCGCGCTCATCGGCCGGAACCTGCGCCTGCTCGCTGAGCGCGGCATGACCGAGGCGGCCCTGACGGTCGACGCCCAGAACCTGACCGGCGCCCTCGCGCTCTATCGGCGCGTCGGCTTCGAGCCCCGGCGGACGAAGCTCGTCTTCGAGCGTTCGGCCTGACGCAGCGATCACCTTCGGCCAGCGCCCGACGCCCTGCGGCGGCTGCCTCCACGTCGCCACCCGGCCCATATCGCCCCCGGGAGGCGCCTATCCGACGGCCGGGGCCCCGGAGGCCGCGTTTCGCAACCTTCAGCGCCCAAACCGCCCCCCGGGGGCGTTGCGGGGGATTCACCCGAGATACCCGCCTCCCGGAGGCGTCATTGGGGGTCGACGCCCTGC
>JAJYMP010000226.1 GCA_021786915.1 Chloroflexota bacterium | reverse complement strand
GGCCTGGCGCATCATGAAGAAGATGAAGCCCCCGATCAGGATGATCGGCAGCAACCCGGTCAGGATCAGGCCGAGCCAGGACGTGTCGGGCGGCTTCTCCGCCTTGTAGACGTCCCTGCCCAGGTCGATCCCGCCGGCCTTCGCCGCCGCCTGCATGTCGCTGTAGACGCTGGTCAGGACGCTGGGCACGACCGTCGCGTACGACTTGCCGTCCTTGAGCGTCACGGTCAGGGTCTGCTCCTGCTGGACGACCGAGGTCACCCTGCCCGACTGGACGTCGTCCAGGAACTGCGAGTAGCCGGTCGTCGGCTGGTTCGGGGCCTGGATCAGCCAGGCATAGAGGAGCGCGACGGTGCCCATCACGAGGATGAGCATGACGACACCGTTGCGCAGGAACTTTGCGTTCAAGAGGGGCCTCCGGCTCAGACGCGCCGGTGCCACGCACCGACTCGTGTGCCGAGTATAGCGTCCGGCCTGCTGATGGCCTCGTGACGGCCCCGCGCCAGCCTGCGAGCAGTGCACCGGCCTCGGCGCCGAGTCGCCGGCCCGGCCAGGAGGCTTGCTCATCGCGCCCGCGCCCGGCCCGTCAGGCTCCCTCGAAGCGATGGCTGGTAGCGGAGGGCGGATTCGAACCACCGACCAAGGGCTTATGAGTCCCCTGCTCTACCACTGAGCTACTCCGCCACGGGCCGCGATTCTAGCAAAGGGCCGTGCATCCGGGCGAATCAAGGGTGCCCGGGGCGCGGCCGGCACGCTGGGCAGCCTCCCGGCGGCTCGTCGCCTCTCAGGACCTGGTTTCTGCCAATTCGCCGTCTACGAAGACGCGGATCTTGTCGGCCGGCAGTCGCGCGAGCACCTCGCCCGCAGGCAGTTCGCGGCTGCGCGGCAGGCTCGCCTTGGCCGCGTGCCCCGCAACCTGCAGGGCGACGACGCGAACGCTGCCCTGGTCGAGCACGCCGGTCACCCTGGCGGCCAGCGTGTTCTCCCCCGGCTCGACGGCCAGCTCGAGGTACTCCGGACGCACCCCGATCTGGATCTGCCCGGGCGGAAGCCGTGCCGGATCGTAGCTCGATCGGAGCTTCGTTCCGCTGAACACGAGCGCATCCCCGTCGGTGCTGGCCGGGAACAGGTTCATCGCCGGCGACCCGATGAAGTAGCCGACATACGTCGTGCGCGGGTACTCGAACAGCTCCTCCGGCGAACCGCGCTGGACGACCCGCCCCTCGCTCATCACCACGACCTCGTCGGCGAACGTCATCGCCTCGTTCTGGTCATGAGTGACATAGACGACGGTCAACCTGAACCGTTCAGTGATCTCCTTGATCTTGCGCCGCAGGAGGAACTTGAACTGCGGGTCGATGACCGTGAGTGGCTCGTCCATGAGGAGCGCCGCAACATCCTCGCGGACCAGGCCCCGGCCGAGGGAAATCAGCTGTTTCTCGGCTGCCGTCAGGGCCCGCGCGGGCCTGCCCAGCTCGCGCCCGAGATCGAGCACCTCGGCGATCTCGGCGACCTTTCGGGCGATCCGCTGACGCGGCCATTTCCGGCACACCAGCGGGAAGGCGAGGTTGTCATACACGGACATCGCCCCGTAGATCACCGGGAACTGGAAGACCTGGGCGATGTTGCGCCTTGCCGTCGGCAGGTCCGTGACGTCGCGTTCGTCGAACAGCACCCGTCCCTGGGTCGGTCGCACCAGCCCTGAGATGATGTTCAGCATCGTCGTCTTGCCGCAACCGGACGGCCCGAGCAGGGCGTACGTGCGACCGTCCTCCCACACCAGGTCGAGCGGGCTCAGGGCCCACGCCGACTCGCGGACCGCCTGCGTATAGGTGTGGCCGATGCCTCTCAATGTGATCTGCGCCATCGGGTTCCGGTCTCCGAGCTGGACGAGTCAGGGTGCCGCAACGAGCCGGTCATCCGGACCGAAGGCAAACAGCCGGTCCGGGTCGATCGCCACCGGCGCGTCGGCGTTCAGGGCGAAACCGTGGACGCCCTCGATCTGCAGGACGAGCGGGCCGAACGGAGTCTCAACGTGAATGAACGTCTCTGATCCCGAGACCTCCGAGAACGTGACCGTGCCGACCACGTCGTCGGCGGAGCCGAGTTCGAGTTCGATTGCCCGGATACCGAATTGATACCTGCCCGGGGCCAGCCCGCGCATGTGAGAGGGAAGCGGCAGCGACCGGCCTCCGCCGAGGCGGATCAGGCTATCCTCGATCGCCCCGCTGACGATGTTCATCGGTGGGTCGTTGATGACGGCGGCGACCGCAGTCGTGGCCGGCCGGTCGAAGACGTCGTCCGGGCGACCAGCCTGGAGCAGACGGCCTTCGTGCATCACCAGGACGACGTCACCGAGCATCATTGCCTCCGCCGGCTCCGTCGTCGTGTAGAGAACGATCGCGCCGCCCTGATCCGAGAACAGGCCACGCAGCTCCTCGCGCATCTGCTCGCGCAGCTTGTAGTCGAGATTCGCCAGCGGCTCGTCGAGCAGCAGCACGTCGGCGCTGCGGGCGAGTGCCCGTGCCAGCGCGACCCGCTGCTGCTGGCCGCCAGACAGCTGCGCTGGTCGACGCTCCTCGAAGCCGCGCAGGTTGACCCGTTCGAGCACGGCCCGCGCCCGCTCCCTGGCGACGTCGACCGGCAGACCGCGCCGCCGGAGCGGGAAAGCGACGTTGTCGAGCACGCTCAGGTGAGGGTAGTTGATGAACTGCTCGTACACCATCGCGACGTCCCGCTCCCAGACCGGCTTGGCCAGGAACGACTCGCCGTCGAGTTCCAAACGCCCGGTGTCGACCCGCTGCAGGCCCGCGATCGTGCGCAGGAGCGTCGTCTTCCCGGCCTGGGTGCGGCCGATCAGGGTGTGCAGTCGACCGCGCTCGAGCGTGAAGCTCAGGTCGTCGAGATACCGGACACGGTCGACCGTCAGGCTCAAGTGTTCCGCGATCAGCGCCATCTGCGCCCCCCTACCGGATCGCACCGGCGAGGTGGCCGCGCGACAGGTACCTCTCCACGAGCACGGCGATGACCACGAGGGGCGTGACGGAGATCAGAGCAGAGGCGGACAGGGTCCACCATGGCGTGACCGACGAGTTGAGGGCCACGATCGCCACTGGCAGGAGCTGCGTCTGGGTGAAGGTCAGCGTGAACGCGAAGAAGAAGTCGTTCCAGCCGAAGATGATGCAGAACAGGCCGGCCACG
>JAJYMP010000097.1 GCA_021786915.1 Chloroflexota bacterium | reverse complement strand
TCGTCCCGGCAGGTGGGAATGGCCGGCTTGCGTCCCCCAGGTAGACGGGCCGACAGGCGAGAGGCCGCTACGCGCCGCAGCCGGCCCCGAGATGCGCGTCCATCTCGGCCCCTCCGACGCCACGGTTCATCCCTGCAGACATTGACACCAGTCGATGTGGGATGCCACACTCGGATCGGCTCCCGTCAACGTACCCCGCAGATCTGAACGGATGATCACTTGCCGCTGACATCTGGGTCGCGCGACGGTGTCGACTCGAGCTGGGACACTCGCGAGGTGAGATCGGATCCTCGTCGTGCCCGGTGATCGGCGTGGACGTGTCCTCGTGGTCGACGACGACGCCTCCTACCGAGATGCCCTCGCCTCGGGGTTGACGAGCGAAGGCTTCCTCGTTCGCGTCGCCGGCGACGCAAGGAGCGCACTCCGACTGTTTGCCGACGTCTCGCCCGACGCGGTGCTCCTTGACGTGCGACTTCCGGATATGGCCGGAACGGATGTCTGCCGAGAGCTGCGGCGAGTCTCCGACGTTCCCATCCTCATGCTCTCGGCCGTGATGGAGGAGGTCGACGTCGTGCTCAGCTTCGAGCTCGGCGCCGACGACTACGTGCCGAAGCCCTTCCGGCTGCGCGAGCTCGTCGCCCGCATGGAGGCCGCCATGCGCCGTCGCCAGCGCACCTGCAAAACCGAGGGCCAGACGGCCACGGCTCCCGATCCGATCGAGATCGAAGGGCTCCGGATCGACTTCGTCGCTCCGATCGTCGAGGTCGCGGGTGCCCGCGTTGAGCTCTCTCGGAGGGAGTTCGACCTACTCGCGCACCTGGCGAGCGGCGCGGGTCGCGTGTGCTCGCGCGAGGAGCTCATGGCGGAGGTCTGGGGAGTAGCCAGGCCCAGCGAGACGACCGACGACCGAACGCTCGACACCCACATCTACCGCCTCCGCTCGAAGCTCGAGGAGGACCCGGCCCGTCCCCGTTGGATCGTGACGGTCCGGGGCGTGGGCTTCCTCCTGAACGACGGCGGGCCCGGTCACGCCGCGCCGAGCATCCCAGCCGAGGGGTAGCCGATATTCAGCCGAACCGGCCGTTGACGTAGTCCTCGGTCCTCTTGTCCTTCGGCGAGGAGAAGATCTCGCTTGTCTTCCCGACCTCGACAAGCTCACCGGCGCGGTCGTCGGCCATCAGGAGGAACGCGCATCGATCCGAGATCCGCGCCGCCTGCTGCATGTTGTGGGTGACGATCACGATCGTCACCCGATCCTTCAGCTTACCGACAAGATCCTCGATCCGCCGAGTCGCCTGCGGGTCGAGCGCCGAGGTCGGCTCGTCCATGAGCAGCACCTCCGGCTCGACCGCAAGCGCCCGAGCGATGCACAGCCGCTGCTGCTCTCCTCCCGACAGTGTGCTCGCGTGCGCTCGAAGCCGGTTGCGCACGCTGTCCCAGAGCGCAGCAGCGATCAGCGCGGACTCGGCGGCCTCGTCGAGAAGCGCCTTCCTGCGGATGCCGTTGAACCGTAGGCCGGACACGACGTTGTCGTAGATGCTCATGGTCGGGAACGGGTTCGGCCGCTGGAACACCATGCCGACGCGCGAACGGACAAGCGTCGGGTCGACGCCACCGGAGTAGATGTCGATCCCGCCGAGGAGCACCGAGCCGGTGACCTTCGCCGTACGGACGGTGTCGTGCATGCGGTTCAGCGCCCGTAGCAACGTGGTCTTGCCGGAGCCCGAGGGACCGATCAGCGCAGTGACGTGTCCGATGGGCACGTCAAGCGTGATGTCTCGCACGGCGGCACGACCGGCGAAGGCAACGGAGACCGCCTCGAGCCGCATGATTGCACGGTCGTCGAGCATGGGCGCCGACTCGGTCTTGTGCCGAACGACCTCCGACAGCATCGCAGGGACCGGTTCGTCGCTCATCTCCTGGTCCTTCCCAAACCTGCGGCGGCCAAGCGGCTCGTCACCGAGAGCACGAGCACGAAGAGCACCAACAACAGCCCAGTCCCCCAGGCGATCTGCTGTAGGTCTGGAAACGCCTGTATTCCGTCGAGATAGATGGTGAGGGGCATCGCCGCCATCGGCTGCAGGGGCGACGTCGTGAGGTACTGGCTACCGATCGCGGTGAACAACAGGGGCGCAGACTCACCGGCACCACGCGCGACGCCGAGGAGCAGGCCCGTGACGAGGCCGGG
The DNA here is from genome assembly GCA_021786915.1 of Chloroflexota bacterium. Next base: position 1,015 of record JAJYMP010000097.1, on the reverse strand, counting down.
CAGCGCCGTGGGAAGGATCACCCGGCGGGTGATCGCAGCGTTCTTCGCACCGAGGGCAAGCGCGGCCTCGCTCAAGTCGCGTGGCACCGTACGAAGCGCGGTCTCGCTCGCGCGGGTCATGATCGGCAGCATGATCATGCCGATGCCCAGGGACCCGGCGATCGCCGAGAAGTGGTGCAGCGACGTCACGAGCACCCCGTAGGCGAAGATGCCGATCGTGATCGACGGCACGCCCGAGAGCACGTCGGCCGCGAAGCGCAGTCCGGCGGCCAACCGTCCCTCCGAGTGCGCAAGGTAGAGCGCCAGGCCAAGGCCGAGCGGGATCGCCCCCGCCGCCGCGATCCCGTCGATGATCAACGAGCCCAAGATCGAGTTCACGATCCCACCTCCCGCGATACCCGCCGGCGTGGGGAGGTGGCTGAAGAAGTCGACCGACCATGCCGGTAAGCCTCGACCCACCAGGTAGACGAGGACAGCGACGAGCGGGACCAGCGCGACCACTACGCAGGCGCCGCACGCGACGATGGCGAGCCGAGAGCGACGATGCCGGCGGGCGAGGCTCGAGGCCGCGATGCGCTGGACCTCCGTGCGCCGGCTCAGGATCGGGTCCTGGACGAGGACGCTCATGCCACCGAGATCGCAGACTGCGACCGCCCGACCGACCGCACGAGCAGCCGAGCGGCCGCGTTGACGAGGACGGCGACGACGAGGAGGATCACTCCGATCGCGATGAGCGAGGAGAGCTGGAAGGGCGAGGTGGCCTCGGTGAACTGGTTGGCGATGATCGACGACATGGTCGCGGTCGTGCCGAAAAGCGAGTGAGCGAACGCGGGGGTGTTGCCGATCACCATCGCGACCGCCATCGTCTCGCCGAGCGCTCGCCCGGTCGCGAGCGTGATCGCTCCGAGCAGACCCGCCCGAGCGTGCGGCACGACGATCCGCCAAAGGACCTGTCCCCGCGTCGCCCCGAGGGCGAGTGCCCCTTCGAGCTGCTCGATAGGGACCGCCAGATCGG
>JAJYMP010000239.1 GCA_021786915.1 Chloroflexota bacterium | reverse complement strand
ATCGCCACTATGGTACCGCGCAGTTTGAAGGGCGCCAGTATCTGGTGGTCGATACCGGTGCCACCGCGTCGTTCGACCCGATGAGCTCGAGTGTGCGCGCGAGCATGTCCTCGAAATCGATGGCCCCGGCTCGATCCTTCGCACGCTCGTAGTCGCGCCAGAAGGTGGCGAAGAGGGCGGGCGGCAGCGGGCCCGACCGCCCCGCTGCGACCAGGGGGTCGGCCTGATACGTCGCGGGCGCGAGGCGCCGTACCTTGGCCCACTCGATCTCGTCGGCCAGGTCCTTGGCGGGTCGGAAGCGATAGCCGCCGGGGAGCGCCCGCGAGAGGGGCGCCACGAGCGGGAGCTTCGAGGCGAGGATCCTCGGGAACGGACGCGAGCTGACCTGCGGCCAGAAGTGGCTCAGCTGCCGGAGCGCGGCGGCGTGGAAGGTGGAGGCGGCGACGCCGGGTACCCCAAGGGCCCGAAGCCGCGCCTCCATCTCGCGTGCGGCGCGGTCGGTGAAGGTGACGACGAGCGCATGACGAGCATCCTGAGCGCCAGTCGCCGCGGCATATGCCACGCGTCGCGTGATGACCCGCGTCTTGCCGGAGCCTGCGCCGGCGTGGACGACGAGCGGCCCCCGAGTCAGCTCCACGGCGGCGCGCTGCTCAGGGTCGAGATCGACCAGGAGGTCCTCGGGCGAGGACCCGCGGCTTCGTGAAGGAGACTCGCGGCCGTGCCCGGGCACCCTATCTCTCACCCGGGCGTCCGTGCCGGCCGCAGCGTGGCGGAGGAAGATGAACCCCGCGACCCGTGGCCGCGGGGTTCATCGGTGACGCGTCTCCTGGGGTCGTGTCTGCCCAGTGGCTCAGTACGAGCGGCGGTGCGTCTGGAAGCAGTCGCTGCAGTACACCGGCTTGTCGCCGCTCGGCCGGAACGGGACCTGGGCCTCGCGACCGCAGCTCGAGCACGTGGCCGAGAACATCTCGCGAGGACCGCGATCGTAGCCCCCGGAGCGCGCGCCACCCGAGTACCCGCCGCCGGCCGAGTAGCCGCCGCGCGAGCTGTCGCCGCGCGCCGCCTTCCGGCTCGCGCGGCAGGACGGACAGCGGCGCGGCTCGCTGAACTGCCGGTCAGCGTAGAACTGCTGCTCGGTCGCGCTGAACACGAACTCCTGGCCGCAGTCGGCGCAGGTCAGCGTCTTGTCGCTCTGCGAATACAACGAAGAACACTCCTTCTCGCGCGGCCTCAGCGAACCATCTCGCCGAGAACCGAGGAGAGGGAGTGATCGGAGCGGCCGCGTACTGCAACGGCGTCCATTTCGACGCACCGCGCACGATACCACCTGGCGGCAGCGCGCGAGGGGCAATCGCGCGCGCAGCCGAACCCGCGACACGCGGACAGATCAGGGACCAGCGACGCGCGGATGGATCAGGCGCCCTCGGCTCCTCCGGGCATCGCTCGGTCCCGTTCCATGCCGCCCTCCGGCGTGGCCCTTCCGCCTTCGGGCGCGACCCGCTCGAGGTCGATCGTCCGGACGCGGCGGGCAGATCCGGCAGCCGTCCGCACGAGCGCTGACGGGATCGCCGATCCGGCGAGGGCCTCGACGACGGCCGTCTCGCCGGCGTAGAGGCCCGTGCCCCTGATGCGCACCCGGTCGCCGACGGCGAAGGAACCTGCCCCGGCCCGCGCGGTCAGGTCGATCGAGACCACCGTGGGCCGCTGGATCGGCGTGTCCCGATTGGCGGCGCGCTGGCTCGTAGCGGTTCGGGCGGGAGGGTAGGACTGCTTTCGCTTTCGCACGCCTAACCGCGCCCCCGAGGCCGCTGCGTCTGCTCCTTGCGGGGCCTCGGCTCGTGTCCGGGGCGAGGCGGCCGCGGTTGCGTTCCGGGCGCCATGTCGGGCTTCCGGGCCTCGGGCCCGCGGGCCCTGGCTGCCTCCACCGACTGCGCGAATGCCTGGGCGGTCTCCGCCGGGAGGCTCCGCACCCACGCGCTCTCGATCTCTCGCATCCGGTCGGTCTGCGCGGCGCGCCGTTCGCGCGCCTGCAACGAGTGCTTCGACATGTGACTCCCTCTCGTGTCGCGCCGCGCCGGCCCGCATCCGATTGATCGGGTCGCGAAGCTCGGGCCGCACGAATCACCGATGCGCCCAAGGTACGCCCTTCCGGCTCTGAGCGCCCGCCATACGCTCCGGGCGGCCGCGCCTCTCCCGTGTCCGACCCGCTGGGCCGGGCTCGTTCCCGTGCTACTTGACCCGCGTCGTTCGAGGGCCGAACAGCACGAGGATCCTCGATCCATCCGCGTCGATCCTCGGAATGACGCGCACCTCCAGCCTGTGCCGTCGCGCGACATCGCCGAGCGCGACTGCGAGGGCCGACAGGCCGCGGACTCCCGCGGCGCTCACGTCGCGGACGTCCGCCTCGAGGCTCGAGGCGGAGGCGGAGTTGCCCAGCCACACGTCGAGGACGCCGCTCGACCCGGTCACCCGCAGGAGCGGGCCCCTCGCTTCTTCGGCGGCCGGCGCAGCCGTGACTGCGGGACCGACCAGGGGGTGGACCGAGGCAGCGCCGATGGAAGAAGTGGTCTCGGTGGTCACGGGGGACCTCCACTTGCTTCCCGAAAAGCAGCAGAACGCACGGTCACTTCGAGAAGGTGGACGACCACGCGGGGCTCCGCCGGAGCGACGGGCCCTGCGAGTGTAGCACGGTCGCTGCTCGATTCGATCGGCACTCGATTCGGTCGGCACGCCCGTCATTCGACGGGCGAACGCACCTCCGGCCGTCCGTCGGGCGCGGCGGGACTGCCGTCGGCGGGGACGACCGCGGACGTGCCGCGACGGCCCTCCCACGGCCCCTTCGGAGGCCACCTCGGTTCTTCCCGGAGTCCCGCACGTTGTGCAATCGCTCCGGGAGGAGTACCGTGGGTACCAGCCACAGCTCGTGGCGCTTCGCGTGGTCGATCCCCCCCTTCTCGAACAGACCGTGCGTGGTGTTTGGTTCGGGAAGAGGAAAGGGTCCGACATGACCACAGGTACCATCAAGAAGCTCGTCAGCGAGCGCGGCTTCGGCTTCATCGCCGCCGAGGACGGGAAGGAATACTTCTTCCATCGCGGCGGTCTCGAGGCTCCCCTGGACTTCGACCGCCTGGCCGGCGGCGAGCGCGTCTCGTTCGAAGTCGAGGCGAGCCCGAAGGGCCCGCGCGCCGTCAAGGTCAGCGAGGCGT